>JABHWQ010000494.1 GCA_018657655.1 Chloroflexota bacterium
ATCTAATCACTGTAGAGGTTAAAACGAGTACCGGGACAACCACGGTAGCTAGCACCATATTACGGGGCGCGCCTCATATCGTTCGGGTAAATGACCACTGGATTGACATCGTCCCTACGGGCTCTTATTGGCTTTTCAGCGATCACCTCGACCGTCCCGGATTGATAGCATCCGTAGCAACTGTAACGGGGGAAGCTGATATCAATATCAGTTATATGCATGTGGCTAGAGAGAAGGCTCGCGGTCGAGCGCTGATGGTGCTGGCGCTTGATGAGCCTCTCACTGAAGAACATATCCAAAAACTGCTGGCGATACCGGATGTTTATACAGCCAAAGCAGTACAGCTTTAACCGGATTTCAATAAAATCTACTGGTCCATCAGTCCCCCTTCCTAATCAAGAAGGGGGATTTTTGTCGATGGGTAGAGTAAATTAACCTGAGATCTCAAATTCCAGACAGGTTTGTACATCAACAAAAAAGGAATATCAGGTCATGAATCAGCAAACAAGAATACTATTCCCCTTCAGTGCCATTGTGGGACAGGAGAACATGAAGAAGGCGCTGCTACTAAATGCCGTTAATCCCAAAATCGGTGGAGTGTTGATCCGGGGTGAAAAAGGCACCGCCAAATCGATAGCGGTTCGGGCGTTGGCTCAACTTCTTCCTCAAATAGAAATTGTTCCCGATTGCCTGTTTCTGTGCGATCCATCATCCCCGGATGAACTTTGTGATATTTGCGCTGATCGATTGAGTGAAGGATCCAAGCTGGGAGCTACCACAAGGCGAGTATCAGTGGTAGATTTGCCCATTGGCGCTACCGAGGACCGAGTTGTGGGTACACTTGATATTGAAAAGGCGATTAAAACGGGCGAAAAACACTTCGATCCGGGGATTCTAGCAGCAGCCAATCGAGGTATCCTTTATATTGATGAAGTAAATTTACTGGACGATCATTTGGTGGATGTGTTGCTGGATGCTGCTGCTATGGGAGTGAATTCGGTTGAACGAGAGGGGATATCGTTTAGCCATCCGGCCCAGTTCATTTTGGTGGGGACCATGAATCCGGAAGAGGGCGAATTGCGTCCTCAGCTGTTGGACCGTTTTGGCCTGGCTGTAGAGGGGAAAGGACTGCCTGATCAGGGTGATCGGACTGAGATAATACGGAGACGATTCGCCTTTGAGGCGAATGCGTCTGAGTTCGCGGCTTCATGGGAAAATGAGCAGGAAAACTTGCGCCAGCAAGTGTTACAGGCAAAGAAGCTGCTCCCTGAGGTTAGTCTCAACGATGATATACTCAATCTCATTACCCGGATTTGCGTTGATTTTGCTGTCGATGGGCATAGGGCTGATATCGTAATGCACAAGGCGGCTATCACCCTTGCCGCGTTCCACGGTCGGATGAGGGTCGATGAATATGATGTAAGAGAAGCGGCGGAGCTTTCATTGCTTCATCGCAGGCGTCGACAGCCTTTCGAGGATGCGCAATTCGATCAGAAACAACTTGAAAAGAGTGTTCAAAACTGGCAGGACTATCGCGATCCGAAGAGTCGTGAAGAGGCTCTTGAAGATCAGGAAGAAGCTTCAGAAGAAGGCAACCACCACGATGCTCCCCGAGGGTCTCCAGATGATGGTATTGTATTCGAACCGGAATCTCCTTATAGTGTAAAAGCAATCACTTCCCCTCTGCTGGACCAGTTGCATCGAAACGAAAGCGGACGGCGGTCCAAGAGCAGGAGTAGTGCTAAAACGGGACGTTATGTGGGCAGTGAGATGCCTAATGGCAGAGTGACCGACCTGGCCTTCGATGCAACTCTTCGGGCAGCTTCTCAGTATCAGGCTGGACGAAGAACACAGAATCCGGCGGGCACCGCTCTCCTTATCGAAAAACATGACCTGCGCCAGAAAGTGCGAGAGACGAAGGTCGGTAACCTAATATTGTTTGTACTCGATGGCAGCGGTTCGATGATCGCTGAAGAACGGATGGTGGCCACCAAAGGTGCTATCCTCTCACTACTACTTGATGCCTATCAGCGGCGCGATCATGTGGGATTGATCATATTTCGTGACCTCAGCGCTGAGCTAGTATTACCCCCGACAAACAGCGTTGACCTGGCGCAGAAATACCTCCGAAAACTCCCGGCGGGTGGCCGAACCCCGTTGACTCATGGCTTAAAACTTGGCTTGAATGTGATTAATGATTACCTCAATCGAAAGAAAAAGGCTATTCCTCTTTTGATTCTTGTTTCCGATGGTAAAGGGAACGTGAAGTATGATGGTGGCGATCCTATGGAGGAAGCCAAAGCTGTCTGCCGTGAAATCCGTGAGGCAAAAATTCACTCCATTGGGATAGACACTGAAGAGAAAGACCGGATTTGCGGACGTATGGAGAACCTTTGCTTTGAGATGGGCGGGTTATATCTTCAACCGGAAGAATTGAAAGCCGATCGGTTGGCCGCGACTGTTAAGGATCGATTGAATTATTGGCGGTAGGGCCTATTTCATGAAATCATAAATACGGGTCTACCCTCTTGTCCGCCTGGTTTTTACTGAATATGATGGGATATCACGATAATTTGAGTTACGGTGTATCGATGTTTGAGAAGATACTTGTTCCATTGGACGGATCAGATCTAGCGGAAGTGGCCCTTCCCTATGCCGAAGAACTGATGAGAAGGTTGCATTCACAACTGGTTTTGTTGTGTGTGTGCACTGCTAATGAGACACAGGAACAATTGCTTTATCTTGAGCAGGCTGCAGAAAAGATCGGACATCGTGCGCAGAGGTATCGGGAGAAAAATCCCGGCGTTATGATTGATGATCCTTACGTAGAAACTGTGGTGCTGAATGGAAAAACGTCTGAAGAGATTATCGATTATGTTGAAGCGAACCAAATTGCGCTCACTATAATGGCCACTCATGGCCGTTCCGGCATCAGCCGTTGGGCGATGGGTAGTGTTGCGGACAAAGTCATTCGGGGTATAAACAGGCCTGTATGCCTCATCAGAGCCCGAGGTTCGCATGCTGAAGTTCGTCCGGATTGTCTTGTCAGTAGGATATTTGCCCCCTTGGATGGCTCGGAGGCTGGCGAAGCGGCATTGCCGTATATTGAAGCGCTGGCGGAAAGACTGAGTACGGAGGTCGTTCTTTTTCAATCGGTACCCAAGGATGATCGGTCGGAAGATGTTACCTGGGTGGAGCTGGAGAAACTTGCGAAACGAAGCGCTAAGATTTATCTGCGCAAAGTCGAGGGCACTCTGGCTAGCAAAGGTATTGCGGCCAGGAGTGAAGTGGAGTTCGGGGGTAACCCCGCCCAAGAGATTATACATTTAGCTGAACGAACAAGATCTGCAGTGGTTGCTATGTCAACTCATGGACGTACTGGTGTGGATAGATTGATGTTCGGTAGTGTTGCGGAGAAGGTATTACGCGCTGGGACTACCCCTCTTTTCTTGGTGAGAGCACCGGGAGCGGATATGCCTCGTAGTACGAGTTACGGATCGCGCTGCACGGTGAGCTACTAATATCTGAAAAAAACGGGGACGGGGGAGTGCATAGCTAGCAGAAGTCGAAAAACTGCTCTCTCCACAAGGACTTGATTTTAATGACATTCCAGGGCGTGATGGCGCATGGTCTTGCTGCGGCCTTAGAATCCCGCCAACAGCATCTATCTTGGGATAATGGTTCAAGGCTTCAATATCTGACTATATCCCAAGGTCCTGTTTGGCCATCTGACGAGCAACGTCTTGAAGTCCCAGTTCGGTCAACTTTGACATGGTCTGAAGGCCAGTGGCCACATCCCATCCTCTGATCGCGTAAAATTCATCCTTCATTCTTTCAAATTCCTGTTTGTCGACGACGGCACCCTTGCGGGAAATGGCCTCCCCGTTTTTTCCCGGAACCAGGCAATCGGGATTTAGAAATTCGATTTCCAGTGGCTCGGTGAAATGGCTTTCAGGGAGATTATCGTCTTCACGGCCGTGATGGCCTTCGCGTACCTGGATCGCTCTCTGCAGATTGAATACACGTTCGCCGATACGGTATAACTCATCCTCGTCCATATCGGAGCCGGTAACAGCGGAGACCAGTTGACTTTCTAATGTCGGATCTCCAACGTTGTTTTCGGTGGATCTAACTTCTATGAGTGGCCAGATATTATCGCAAAGGATCAAACACTCCTTGACATATTCTCGATCTTGAATCATTTTGGCGGCCAGCGCTTTGCCATCGTAGGTGGAGAAATCCACAGCCTGTTCGCTCCCCCAGAACCTTTTGGCAATGGCACGGAGCCCATCCCATGAAAGGCCCTTAGGATTGCCCTGCGCCCAGGATACCCACTTGGGAATAGTTGTCCCCATCTCATGAAGCTGAGTCATGGCGTACCTGGGCTCCAAAGAGTAAAAGAGAGCGTGAGGTGTATATAGTTGGGGCGAGTAAATATCCCTATATCCTTCAAGGGCAGCATGCGCTGTATGCCGGGCCATCTCCTGCGCTGCAGATCCAAGCGACACCGTGGCACGCTTAAAACCCATAGCAAGGACATCACCAAAACCTTCACGCAATGACACCTTTCGTACAAACGCCTCGATGAACTCAATAGTTCCCACTCGCGATAGTGGCAGGTCCACATCTCCTTCCGTGATGATACCTACTTGATAGCAGTCCAGGAGCCAGTTGATCATCATGCCAACTACCTTGGTATCGAGTCCATAAGTATCCGCAGTTTTATTAGCATGAAAGGCAACATCCATCCAATCTCCGCCATATTGGCTTGCCCAGTGCTGATAATACAATCCGGAATTGCACATGAACTTGCCAGTGCGTCCGTCGTTCGCCTGGTAGATCATTCTGTAGCATCCAACGCAGCCATAGCACGGATCCGCTTTCTTTATTTTGTCCGGTGGCGCCATAGGTGAACGGGTAGCAGCTATTTCAGGCGGAAATCTGAGATTGATTCTTTTAAGAGAACGATAGTGATGCGTCAACTCTTTTAGCTTATCCGGCCGGGCAATTGCTGGACGCTTCCCTGCACCAGCAACCACAATGGCTTTCAGGTTCTTGGAGCCCATAACTGCACCCTGGCCTCCGGCGCCACTGGAATCGTTATCAGCCAGGAGGGTGGCCATAACGACACCGTTTTCCCCCGCCGGACCGATCGTCACCACACGTGCCGAGTCGCCCCAATCGCGCTTTAAAGATTCCCGGGTTTCAATGGCACCCATCCCCCAGAGAGCCCTGGCGTCGTTGATGTGTATTCCATCCTCACCAATGAGAATATAGACCGGGCTATCTGCTTTGCCGAAAACCACAATGGCATCATATCCGGCAAATTTGAGAGCAGCGCCCCACCTTCCACCCAGATTACAGTAGGAGAAGTGCGCCGGCGATGTAGCTGGAGATTTACTACAAACCTCCCACCGTGATCCACCTATCACCGGCACACATGCCAGTGGCCCCGTAGCAAATACGAGTCGATTCTCAGCATCAAATGGACCAATTTGAGTGGGCACCTCGTCCCAACAGACTTTGGCGGCTATACCTCTTCCTCCCAGAAACTGTTCGGAATAGGTCTCAGTCGGCACCACTTCGATCTTTCCCGAAGACAGGTCGATCCTCAGGATGTTCCCGGCATATCCAAAATGAGTCATGATTAGTTCCTTTAAAAGCTACCAGCTTATCAATCCTCCGCTGACGCTCATCGTCTGGCCGGTCAAGAAACTGGCTTGCTCCGAAGCAAAGAAAAGCACACTGTGGGCTATGTCCTCTGGTCTGCCAAGACGAGGTACGGGCCAACTCTTCATGGACATGTCGAGTTTATCAGGTGTATAGAAATCGTAACCCCACTGTTTCCAAAAGCTACCTTCTCCAGTATGCTCCTGGGAATGAGGCACAATCCAGCCGGGTGAGACACAATTCACAGTTATCCCGTGCGAACCCAGCTCCCAGGCAAGTCCTCTCGATAATGCCATCACCCCACCTTTAGTTCCGCCGTATACTGTATGACCAATGGCGCCGATGCCAGTCTGACCTGAACCAGACGTTATATTTACTATTCTGCCTGCTTTGCGCTCCATCATGTGATCCAGCACAGCTCGGGTACAGTTAATAACACTCCAATAATTGAGTTTAACTTCGTGTTCCCATTCATCCCTGGGTTTGTTCCAAAAGGAATGCTTACTTTGTGTTCCTCCAGCGTTGTTTACCAGTACATCTATCTGACCGAACTGGTCCAGTGTTTGCTGAACCATCGCCTGCACCGATTCCCAGTCGGTCACATCGGTGGGTATCAATACCGCTTCAGCCCCCAATTCCCTGGCCTCATCGATTACTTTCTGCCCCTGCGCAACATCGATCTCGGCGTTCACAATCTTTGCCCCTTCCTGTGCGAAGCCCAGCACAATTCCCCGGCCAATATTCGATCCTCCACC
>JABHWQ010000542.1 GCA_018657655.1 Chloroflexota bacterium
ACATAGAAGAGGACCTTTCCCTGCCGATCAACCAGGAAAGGCTACGTAGGCTCATCCTCGATCTTAGGAAAGATTCCCAGCTAGCTCTACTGCCCAAACTAAATCAAGAGCTTCGTCCCGGAGCGGCACTGCAATCGCTGAACGACACGGGGATTGCCGGGTGGTCTCTCCTTGACTCTCTACGGACACATCTCCCCCCTGCGGGAACGGATAAGTATGATTCCCCCACCTTCCAGTATGCGGAAAGACCAGAAGCCGCGTCTCTGTTCGGATCTTGGCAACTTCCGTTGGTCTGTGATTACGTTTCTCGCCTTCGAGCGAATTCATCATTGCCCATCCTGGCAGGTGGCGGTGTCAACAGCGCATATGATATTATCCGCCTTCTGGCACTGGGAGCTGATGCTATTCAAGTTGCTTCCGCCATTCTCCGAGATGGTCCAGGGTGGATCAGGAGAACACTCACTGAACTGAATTCCTACCATCCGGAGAAGGCCGCACCAAAGACGCCGGAAAATATCCAGTGCGCCAAAGCGGTCATTCAGCGTGGGTTGTGCTCATCCTGTGGCCGTTGCACCAGGCAGCTCATGTGCCAAGCAATCACCATGAAGCAAGATGGTCCGCACATAACCCCGGACGCATGTGAAGGGTGTGGGTTTTGCCTCAGCGTGTGTCCCGAGGGGGCTATCGTTTTGCATTCAATTCCCGATTCCAGATAACGAATAGGAGTATATCATGATCCGCGAAGTGAAGGCCAAGACAGTTCTTCAGAAAAGTAAGCTGCCCGAGTCTCCTTACTGTCTGAATCCGTACATCGGTTGTACGCACGCCTGTTCCTACTGCTATGCTCGTTTCATGCGCCGATTTACCGGCCATCAAGAACCCTGGGGACTATTTGTTGACGCTAAAGTGAACACCCCAGATGTATTGTCGAAGCAACTCGCACGTAATACCATCCACGGCCCTGTCCTCATAGGATCTGTATGCGATGCGTACCAGCCGCTTGAAAAGCGTTATGAACTTACCAGGGCGTCCATACAGCAATTCGTGTCCAAGGGGATCAATTTTTCCGTTCTCACCAAGTCCAGCCTTGTTCTGCGGGATATCGACCTTCTCCGCCAGGGGGCTGGCTTCTGTAGTGTCGGTATCAGCCTATCGACGCTTGATGATTCGATCCGCCGTAAATTTGAGCCCGGCACCTGTAGTGTTCAGAAGCGGTTGCATGCTTTGGAGCAACTCCACAAAGAAGGGATACGTACTTATCTCTTTATCGGCCCAATTCTTCCGCTTATCACGAATATCGAAGCTATCGTGGCGGTTGCCAGCCAATTCGTAGATGAAGTGTGGGGGGAAGCTCTTAATCTGCGATGTGGAAATCGCAATGACGTCGCTCAGTCCTACGCGGCGTGCAATCTTCCTGATGAATGGGATAAGCTCACACGATCACCGAAATACTGGCGATCCGTTGCTGCCGAACTGGAGAATGCATGCTGCAGGGCAGAAGTACCATTAGTAGGCTTCTATGAACATTAAAAGTGACAAAAATACTGTTTCTTTACACCACATCCCATTTTCCAGAAATATTTAACTGCAGGAGATTTTTTTAGCGCTTGGCATGGAGAGCCCTATGAAACAGCAGTCTACGTCAATTGATAAAAGTCTCATTAAACGACTAGTCAGATATTCTTGGCATACACGGAATTCCGGCAGTTCAATTAGTTATCTCGTCCTCAGTTTGCTTTCTGGCATACTAGAGACCGGGATGTTTACTGCGGCCTTGAAGAACCAAGATTTGTCCTTGGGAATGGCAACGGTGCTGGCCTACCAACTCGGCTGTCTTGCACGAAATCCACTTCGGGTTTCACTACATGCTGCAACCTTGATCTTGTGCTGCTCGTTGCCTTTGATCATTTGGATCGATAATAGCTGGCTACTACTACTTGTAACCGTTCTATTGATCAGTGCAGGAATACAGGGTGCCAGGGAGTGGCTCATGCCAAAAGAACGGCCAATCCCTGTCAGTCGAAAGCGCCTTGTCCGTGTCTCCGGGTTTATCTGTGGTATTCTGGCAGGTTGGCTGGTGAATTCATCCCATTTAGTTTTCATTCTCGCTATAGTCGCTATTCTGACGATATTGATTTTAAACACACGGTGGAAGCGGTCATCCGCGTGGTTCAATTGGAACGGTTGCTGGTACAGCGATAGGTTTGGTTGGATTATGCTTCTTCACCAAATTCACTATTTTGCCTACGCATACGTGCTCCTATCAATTCTATTGATTACTCCGACCATACCTCAGAGTCGCACAATATGGCTGCATCCCGTTACTGCCGCCTTGTGGTTTTCCTCGGGATGGCTCTCCTATATATCAGGGGAGTGGCTTCTGAGAGATAGATTCGAGTTGTCTGCTCGCCAAGCAAGCATTGTCGGGCACACATGGGTTGCTATTTGCTTAGTCGGCATGATTTTTCTCAGAGACTATACTTCAGCGCTGGCAGCAGTGTGGGTAATCGGTGGTTTTGGAGGCGGTAGCGTATACGCCATCAAAGAACTCGCTAAAAGTGCTTCGTCTCGAATCGATATTGAGCTTTGGGAACACTGGGGGCACGTAATGGGCGTAGCATTGGCCTTAGTTTCAGTGGTGATTTGGCCTTGCTACCTAGAGATACCTTTCATTATAGCACTAGGCGCCGCCTTATCCACATTGTTCCTCCTGGTGCTGCAGGATGTCCAGATCAGGATTCCGGGGTAGGGTTTTTTAACATATGGTGCGATTCTGGATCAAAAATCTCATCTCTCCCGCTGGAAACTTTGTGTCAATGTTTGTCAGTAAATTATGTGTTTCGATCGTATATATCGTGTGGGGAAATTAATAGCAATTAATAAGATATAGACCTGATCAAGCCCCCGGCCAAGGGCTGATCAGGATAAAGGGCGTAAGGATGAGCTAGGGATTAACGCCCTGATTCCTAGCAAAGTCCAAGCGCCCTTTTAATTTGTCTGTTTGAAGAAGAAAGTAGAAAGGAGGTAAAATTCCAAAGATCAATTCAGGGGAAGGTGGTGTAAACGGAAGTTCCATAATTAACCATAGCCAATATAGGGGGATAGACGAGATGATTAATGAACTTGCCACCCGTTTTAAAGCTTATGCGAGCGTCGCCCTCATCAGCATGGGCTCCATTTTTGGCTCCCTGCAAACCACGGTGACGACCCCCAACGCGTCGTCTGTAGCCCTGCCCGTCGTCGGTGCAGTGGTGATGGTCAGCACGGTCGCATGCAGGGAGGATAAGGTCCACGTCGAACGTAACGGTGACATCATCGTGCTGGGATACGCGCCGGCGAGTGTCAGCCGTCGGGCTGCGCAGAAGATGACCCGCTCCAGCGCAGAAGCTGAATTCGTGTCTTCACTTGGAGCCGTGGTAT
>JABHWQ010000544.1 GCA_018657655.1 Chloroflexota bacterium
CGCAACTTGTCCACAGGAGGTTTGGCATACGGGATAGCCTTCCAGACCCAGGTATTCTGGTCATCTCCGAAACCCTCGACTGTTCCATAGAGAGTCTGGACGACCGGATTTCCAGCCCAGGACGGGGTGTCTTCATCATCCGATGAACATGCGGCAAGTATTGAGCTTGTTGCCAGCAGAATTGCCAGCAGTACTATCCCGAGTTTATTTGAGATTCGCATCATTTCATCTCCAATTCTCAGTGTTTCTGGTTTTGTGCCGGATTATAAACCCTTTGGGAGAGACAATCAAGTCGGTGTCGGCGATGAACTGACAGAGGGTAAAAAACCTCTCGTTTTATCGACGAGAGGTTTAGGTGAAGGAAATTTAAGGAATACCAGGATTTTGTTTTTAGAGATAGGGAAAGACGCTGTCCCGAACGAAATTGAAGTTCTTTTGCACTTTGTCTTTGCCGGCGACGATCCCCATATGTCCGGGGAGCAGGTATTCGATATCAAGATTTGAGAGGTTTTCGATACTCTCCTTGAGTCGCTTGCCGCTCCCACCCGGGAAGTCTACCCGCCCTGTATTTCCGGCGAAGACCACATCTCCGCAGATCATGACGCCTTGAGCCTTGCAGTATAAGCAAATGCTGTCTGGTGAATGCCCGGGGGCGTTTAATAGCTCAAACTCAAGTTTGCCTGTTTTCAGCGTTTCATCCAGCATCTCATCTTCTTTAATATGGATCGGGTCCATACCAAAAACCCGGGATACTCCCACAACCGTAAGCTCATAGGATTCCTTTTGCAGGGGATGCATCAGGATTTTTGCGCCGGAGATTTTCTTGAGTTCGTCACATGCCCAATAATGATCCAGATGAAGATGAGTGTTGACGATGATGTTGATGTCGTTTGGACTGATACCATCTTCTGACATCGCCTGAATAAGCCCGGGAAGAAACTGTTCGAGTCCCGGGTCTATGATTACGGTTATTTCGTCTTTAATCACGTATGTATTGCAATCCATCATCCCTGTCTCAGGATATGAGAACACGTTTTCAGTCAATTTCATTTGCCACGTCCTTTGCTTCTACCATACTACGACTTCGTTTATCTTATATTGCTTACGTAGAGTTTGTGTGATTTTGTCTCGGATCTTCGCGTCTCGAATGGGCTCTATTTCCGATACCGGTAAGTCATGGTCATTCGTTTTGCATTGCCAGTTTCTTAAATAGCCGATTACCATAATGTACTTGTGTGGCGGATAGTATCCGGCACAGCAACCACCCATGGCACTGGTGTTCCCAACAAAATAAAGGACTTCTTCGCCTTCGTAAGGCATCGTAGTCTCTTCTGATTTCCAGATGCAACCGGTCGAATACTCTATTTCCTCATTTAGCGGTAAATGTGCATAGTCCTCAAGCATTTCGAATGGCCTCCGTCTTAACCGTCTGATTTCATTATAAACGCTACTCAAGTGGTCGGACAAGTTTGGTGAGGTTCAGCGCCGAGTTAGCCGGGGGTATTTTTCCTGGGCCCCCGGCGTTTAGGACGTGGTAAATAGGGTTTGGGTGAAGTGTTTCTTGGAACCGAAACAGGAGGTGGTGGTGAAGCCAGCAATGCATCTTCCGGATATATGCAGCGTAACTTTTCGCCCAGAAACTCCTCAATGGCAGGAAGCAGGAAAGACTCATCTTCAGTGGCGAAACTGATGGAAGTGCCGGTGGCCCCAGCTCGTCCGGTACGCCCGATGCGGTGTACGTAGTCTTCCGGATCGAGTGGCAAGGTATAGTTGACCACATGGCTGCTGCCCGTCACATGAATCCCGCGTCCGGCCACGTCAGTAGCTACCATTACCCTGATCTTACCCGAACGGAAATTCTCAAGAGTCGTGATACGTTTCGTCTGTCTGATGTCACCGGATAAGACAGCGCAGCTCAGACCTTGAGCGCTCAGGCGATCCGCCAGTCTCCGGGTTTGGTCACGCCGGTTGCAGAAAACGATGACCCTTTTTAGGTTTTGCTGGGTGATCGTGTTGTAAAGCAGCGCAAACCTCTCTCTAGCAGTGGTGAGGTAAACAATCTGATCAATAGTGTTTACCGCCACCTGTTCCGGCTCTATATCTACAGTGAAGGGATCATGGGTCCACTGAGCCGCAAGTCGGGCGACTTCTGGTGTTAGTGTGGCACCAAAAAACATCGTCTGACGATTTGCTTTAGGTGGGGTGCTGCGAACGATCTGTCGAATATCGGGGATGAAGCCCATATCGAGCATCTGGTCGGCTTCGTCGATAACCAGTATCTCGACTTTGTTCAAGTGCAGGTCACCTTGTCGGTGGAAATCCAGCAATCGACCAGGGGTGGCTGCAATAATATCCACCACTTTCTCAGCCAGCAGTTGTTTCTGTTTCTGATAGTCCATCCCACCGAATACAGCAACAACTTTACATCCGGAGTATTTCCCCAGAAGATTGGCATCTTTCTGCATTTGCAGAGCCAATTCCCTCGTTGGAACCATGATCAAAGCGCGGGGCGTACCGGGTGAACGGTCACCCTGTAGGGGATTGCGTTTAAAACGGGTAAACATGGTAATGAGGAATGCGGCGCTCTTGCCGGTTCCTGTCTGTGCCCGGCCGGAGATATCCAATCCGGTAAGAGCCTTGGGCAATGTGGAAGCCTGGATGGGCGTGCAGTACTCAAAGCCGAGATCACAAATACCGTGCATGATCTCGGTGGGCAGGCCTAGGTCATGAAATCGAGTTTTGCCTTCTAAAGGAGCTACCTCGAACTGTGCCAGGTCCCATTCGCGTTTGGGCACATTATTGGGCTGTTCCCTGGGAGATTTTACGGGTTGTTTCGTGCCGGTTGGCTGTTGAGGGACACTTCTTCGATGTTGCGGTGGTTTGGTTTTTAGAGAGTGCCTTACTGTCTGATCTTCGGGTTTTTTAGGTGTCTCTAATTTTGTCTCGATGGGTACCGAGCTCTGTGGGGTGGGTTCTACACCGCTTTTTGATATCGTGTTACTTATTTTCTTGATGAACTTGCGTAGCAAAACGTGGTTTTATCCTCCTGAATGTTAGTATTACAAATTAACGATTGATGCATTCAACTATTCATGTTTACAAATTGAAGCGGAATGCCGTAATCTTCTTCTTTGAGCCGTTGCATTATAGCTTGGAGGTCGTCGATCTTTTTACCGGTAAGTCTGAGTTGCTGGTCCTGAATGGCGGGTTGAACCTTGACTTTCAGCCCTTTGATTAATTTGACCATTTTTTGGCAGGTCTCTTTGGGAATACCTTCTTGTATAGTGATGTCTGTCTTTGCCGCACCTCGGGAGGTGGCTTCGATCTCTTTGAAAACCAAGCACTTCGGGTCCATTTTCAGTTTGACGCACTGGTCTATCAACATTTCCCTTACCGACTTTACTTTCATTTCGTCGCCGGTAACGATGTGAATGGAGTTCTCTTTTTTGTTAAGGGTGATCTCTGTCCTGATGTTGCGAAAATCAAAACGTGTAGAGGTTTCCCTTTTAACGTTGTTGATTGCATTGTCCAGTGCCTGCAGGTCCACCCGACTTACTACATCAACAGATGGCATCCTTATGTCCTCCCCATGATAAATAACGATCTTATCAATTCTACCATGAAATAGCGAAGTATACGAAACGAAAGGTATGTGTGCGAATTGCCTGCACCTGCATGTGGACATCATTGCGAGAGATGCTGGTGACGGAGCGATCTAACTAATGGAATTTCGTAGAGCGAGTCTTGAGGCGCGCATGAAGCGACCCTGAAGGGTCGCACTACGGATTCAACCTAGCTACAGGGATAATAGCAGGTATTGTGATTACCTTGTAGGGTTTATGACGATTGGTATGTAGATTGCTTCATTTCGTCTGCAATGACACTTATAATCAGGTCATTCTGAGAGAGCTTCGCGACCGAAGAATCTCCTTCATCAACTGTGAGGCCCTTCGCTGGCACTCAGGACGACATGGCAAATGGCTCGCGACAATATGGTTGATAGTGTCATCCCGGACTTGATTCGGTATCCAGACCTCCCCACCCCTCTGGATTCTGATTTGTGTCAGAATGGCACAAACAAAAAAGGGGGTACAGCAACGCTGTGCCCCCTTTGAAATCACAAACGCTATCTACAAACTGCTAGGCGGCTGCAACCCCTTGTCTATGTCTCCTAAACCATATGAATCCGCCCAATGCCGCCAGACCGAGACCCATCAATAGCATAGTGGGCAGTTCTGGGACAGGCGGATTTGATTCACACGCATCCCCGGTTCCATCTCCATCGCTATCTTGCTGATCGGGATTGGTGGTATAGGGGCAGTTGTCACACGCATCGCCAAATTCATCATTGTCTGAGTTTGCCTGGTCTTGATTGGGCTCGTTGGGACAGTTGTCTTCATCATCACAGATACCATCCCGATCGGCATCATCGCATATAGCTATGTTGCCAAAGTACTTGGCGCGGTCGTTGTCATTGTATGTCTGGCCGTCATGGTCGCCCTTGGCCGTGGCCGTGTTTACGTGCTGGCCCTCGATAGCCACAAAAGGACCAAACACACATTCAAAGGAATTGCCAGCTTCCAACTCGATGGGTACC
>JABHWQ010000545.1 GCA_018657655.1 Chloroflexota bacterium
ATCTATAGTGGGCCGCGAGCCCTCCCGCTCCGTGGCACATGGGCATTCCTGCCAGGAACCCGACTGGGATGTTAGCTAGTCCCATACTGGCAGCAAAAGATCGATTTGTGGTCCGTTTAGTGGCTGCGCCAATTCCGAAGAGACTTTTTGCGGTATCGGTTGTGCCGATGATCGCATTCCCAATAGTGAGAGGGATTTGTGGGATGACCAGCAAATATAATGCTACCCAGTAGTCATCCAGTCCCGGTGTAAACAGGTCCATATCGGTAGGGCCAAAATCCCATTTTGTATCGTCAAATGCTCCGTATGCCGCACCGACTATCACTCCTGCTCCTACAATCACCAGCGCTGCAGGAAATCGCTTGCTGTTGAGCAAGAGAAGTACCAGAACAACAGCTATCAGGCCAATGATCACGTTAACCGGCACACTCCCGATTGCCGCTTCATTAGTTAAATCTTCAATGAAGAGATCTTTTTCTTTGATGAAGTTGATCCCCTTGGTGATAAGAACGAATCCCAATCCTAGCTGTATCCCTCTGACGATAGGTTTGGTGAAAAGCTTGGCGAGCCAGTCAATTAATCCGGTAAAGGACAGCAAGAGGAGGAACGCTCCGAATAGAATCCCGGTGGCTGATATCACATCAGGAGTTACTTTTTCCGGGGAAGCGATGGCAATAGCTGCAACAACTTTTAAGGGCTGAACTGGAATGGGAAGACGGAAATAAAGTCCGGCTGCAAGATAAAAGAGCCCCACCATTAGAAAGACTGAAGAGAAGCCTAGTCCGTTAATAGTGACAAGTGCAATGGAAAGGGGTATGAGAGTTCCGAAATCTCCGATAGAACCGGCCAGTTCTCTGAGACTGAATTCAAAATCCTTGATGCGCATTATACGTCAGTATAGGAGGTCGGCTGATTTGCTGTCAACGAGCGTCGCTCTGTGGATGAAAAACGCCCCGCGGCTAACCGCGGGGCGTACATGATTAACAGGGTATTCAGGGTGCTGGATTTACCAGCGCGTCCCCATTTTGGAGACAATATCCTTTACATTAGGTAGTTCACGGACCAGCTCCCGGATCATATCGGCATCGACTGATGAACGCACGGTTCCGCAAAGGGTGACCACGCCGTCTTCGACTTCAACCTCTACATTGTCATCATGGATGTGTCTATCCATTCCGATCTTGGCTCTTATCTCAGAGGCCAGTACGAGATTGTCCACGACCTTCTGTGATTCTGGGGTGGTCTTAAATTCTGTGGTCGCAAGCTGTTTGGCAATTTCACCGGCGGCGCTAATACTGATTTTTTCTAGATTGATTACAACATCGTAGGTAGATGGGTCGTTCCTGTCAACTCCGTAAATTGTTTTAACCCATTTATCTCTTTCTTCATCCATGATATGCACGGACTTGATAGCCCTGTCCCGCGAAAAATTGCTTCGCTCCATAGCTTCCTTAATGCGGTATTCCATATCGGCCACAACCTTGAGTCTCAAGTGATGAGGAACTCCGTGAAGCAAGAGGTGCCCTGCCTGCCCATGGTAGACCACATTGTCGTTTTGGACCTCTTTTGCCATGGCTGCCTGGACGTAGCAAATATAGTGTATTTTTCTAAGATTGAGATTCTCAAGGAAACTTGGTTTGAACGTAAGAGCTGTTTCCAGTTTGCTTTCTGATACGCCAAATTCCTTGGCAGCATCGGTTAAAAGCTCCTCTCGGGAAAGCAAGCGGTAACCGAGCTCTTTGCTGATGCATTCGGCCAGCTCTTTTCCGCCGCTGTATGTTCCTCTGGATATCGTTATAATAGCCATGGTATCCTCCTGTCCCCAGCTTGGTCAGATTATTATAGATCAATCGATGCGTGCTTTCAATGTGTCAGCTAGTGCAATGCTATGACGCCGGTTGCCGAGACGGCAATCATAAAGGCGATCCAGAACGATCCCAATGCCCAGCCAAAGGACTTTTCTCTAATTATGAAAATCAAGCCGGCGGCGATCATTGCAAAGAAACCTACGCCGCAACCCAGGGCCAAACCAAACTGGGTGAGACCGTCACCGGTGGTGATGTGATCCATCCAGAAATGGCCACCTTTGACATCATCCTTGGCGCCTTCCCAAATAGTCACTTCGGCCACTTCGGCCTCCTCGTCGAGTGAATACGAATTACTCAAGGCTGTAGCTAGAGTAATGGTGTCGGTATCCGTATCGATACTTTCGAGGATGAGTTCTTCGCTGCTGTTGGCATCTGATATTCTTATCTTGATTTCGCGATCGACGTCTTCGGGATCGCTAAATTTATCAGCATCTTCTACTGTCAACACGTTCTGTCCGGCAGATGCCATACTTTGTAACTCTTGTTCCTCGAAGTCCGGTGCCATGCCGTCGAAAATATTCTCCATCAGGTAATGCGGATTAATAACGTTTTTGTCCATATCCGTAAACGCTACCACTGGCCCCAATATACAGAGGATCGCGCATGCCACAGTGACCCAGTAAACGATCTCACCGAAAACACGTTGTGAAAGTGGAACTGTAGGTCTATCGATCATGATGACCTCCTAAGCGGATTCGGCAGTTTGCCTGTGATGGCTAGAACCACGCATACTATGATAGCCAGGAACACAACCCCGTTAACAACAATTGGTACCTCGTCTATCACATCGAGCTTGTAGAGTCCCTTTGTGATAAGAGCGAAACTGGTGAAGAACAGGAGTCCGATTAATATGAACCTGACGAATCCGGCTTTTATCTTGATAAGCAAGTGAGCACCGGTGATTCCGCCAAGAACCTGTCCGACCAGCCATGGCGCGGCAAACAACGCAATGACGGCCCCTTTGAGAAGATAAGGCCAAACTGCGATACAGTCGCCCATTCCCAGCAATACACCGCTGCAGGCGGCTGCCACTTTTAGCGGTACACCCATGACCATATTCATTGCCGGGACAGCAGCCCATCCACCACCCATGCCGAAGAAACCGGAAAGGATTCCAACAAACATGATAGCTCCCATTCCCGCTGCAGCCCTGGTGACCTCATAGTTGACCACCTTGCCCATTGATTCCTCATAATAGGGCATCGGGATGCCAAGTTTTCTGGTGAAATTATCCACCTTTTTAATTTCAGGCCATTCCATCTTGGTTCCACCCCAGACGAAATAACCGGCAATACAAATAACGATGAATCCCAGAGCTAGCCTGATGACGGCTTCTCCTGATTCTCCCATACTATCGGCCATCATAATGGCGCCAGTGGCACCAAGGAAAGCACCGATGCCATAGGATGTAGCCAGCAAGATACAAAGCTTAAGATTGGCTAGCCCTCTTTTCATAAACGGTCCGGTCGATACCAGTCCGCTGAACATGGCAACTATCAGGCCTGTGGCCCTCACGATAAGACTGTTGACATCGGTAAAAGCCAGCATGATTGGAGTGAAGATTACTCCTCCTCCAATACCGGCGATGACTGCGATCAGTGCAATCACAAAACTTAGCAGGAAAAATCCGACAAGGATCAGGGTTATGCTTCCTGCTGACATCCCGTCATCGGGAGTATCAATGCCGGGGGCTGCGAGACCCATCGCGATGTAGCCGACAACAATTAGTATCAGCATCAAAAGGATCTCAAGAACAGGCGATTTGAGTAACTTTCCCATGCAAACTCCTTTCATAGTTTGAATATCCATAATCTGCACATACCTACCCTGTTGGTGAAGATTATAGAAGGAATTTGCAGGTCACCAAGGAAGGTTAGTGCAGCCTATAAACTGCGGTAGTAAATAGGACTTAACAAGTGCTATTCAGTGTACCAAGTTCAAGACTTGTGGCATTTCTTCGGCAGGTATCATTATATGGTATCCACCTCCAAATTGAGATCGGTCTAAGGGTTCCTATTGTACTCGTTGATGTGCATTATCACACGTTTGCAAATTCGTGTCATCGTATATATGCGCAGTTGCGTATAGGCCAAAATGCTGTATTTTGGACTTGATCTTTATGCCTTCTGGACAGTTGAAAAAAGGGTGGACTCTGCTAGGGAAAATTGTTGATGGAGATATGAGGGGATAAAAAAATAGCCCCACCCCCCGGATCAGGGGTGGGGCAGATGATAGCTATCTGATATTGCTTGGGATTTGTGCCTTGCTAGAGCCCTCTACCTGTGTAGTAGGACCATGTTGATGCGGTAAGCCGATAAAAGATATGAGCCGCTTTGCTGAAAGGTAAATAGATGAAAAACTCAAACATGAATACCAGGTGAATCAGATAGGCCCAATAAGTTCCTGCTTCCCACCCACTGACTCTTACGAGCCAGGTTGCCAGACCGCTTAAAACGGCGAGAGAGAGCATTATCAATAGGAACCAATCGCCGAAGCTGGTTTTGCCTGCATCGGGATCGGCTAGCCTTCTGTAAATAGCCAAGAATAAACCGGCCGAAACCAGCGCCGTTCCTATTATTGCCAGTATTTTGGTTGCGCTCAGCACCCCCCAGGGCGACTCCATGCCAGCCAGGTAATGCAAGAGAAAAGTGATCCCAGTAGTAGCGATCAAGGCTACGCAGCCATAGAGTATTCCCAAGTGGGCATAATAAACTTTTTTATTTGTTTCACATTTCTTGAAGTTGGCATGTTTGGCAATTTCAAGAAATGCTGCGAATAGACTCTGAAACAGTGTTAGTCCGGTGCGTGATGTCTCCGGTACAGAGGACATCATTCCTTTCCAGAATTTACGAATTCCCAATGCCAGAATGCCAAAAACGAAAGCGAACATAATGAACATACCGATGTCGCCGTGCACATCTGAAATGAACTTATCGAGTACAATAACATCTTCACCAACCTCTGCCCCGTTACTTTCGCTGTAGGCGTTACTCAGACCTTCTTCAAGGGTAATTGAACTTGCTTCTTCATCAATGCTTGCTACGATGGCTGATTCATCATTGTTTGTGTCTTTGATAATAATATCTTGCCCAATATTAAAGTGCTCGATATCGGCAACTTGCAGCACAGTCGATCCGGCTGAGACATCACCGGTTAGTTCTGTTTCCTCATAAATCGAAACGAAATTGTTGGGATAATGTAAATCTCCCCAAACCTGTAAATACGCCATGAAAAGGAGGATAGGGATAATAAGTAAAAGCGGCAGATATTTTGTTGAAGAAAATGCCTTGCCCAAAAAACCGGGCACAGCATAATTTGCGATAACCTGTTCTCTGAGGGCTGCCATTACCTCCCCAGGTTTGGCGTCGCGAGGACAGTGTACGGAACAATCCTGACAGCGCTGACAAATCCAGATATCCGGGTCGTTGATGAGCTTGTCTTTGAGTCCCCATTGAGCCCAGATCATTTCCTTTCGAGGGAAGGGGCTGGTATCTGGAGCCAGGGTGCACATGACGGTGCAGGTACTACACTGATAACATTTTTTCAGTGAGTCCCCACCTCGGCCCATTACCTCTTCAACGAATTTTTTATCCGGTTTCAAACGCTGCCTTTCATCCATATTCCGTCCTCCGTGTGTCTGGTTTAAAGTGCTTCCAGGACTAGTTCGGAAATGTCCTTAACTTTGAGTACATCCTCCTTACCGGTCACCAGGAGGGCATCATCGAACATGAGCATACAATACGGGCAGGCAACTGCCAGTACTTCGGCTCCCGCCTCGACAGCCTGCTCAACCTTCAATTCTGAGAACCTTTCCCCCACGGGGGTTTCCATCCAGACCCTTCCCCCGCCGCCGCCGCAGCAAACAGCACTCTGACGGTTGTCAGGGAATTCGATCAATTCTACGCCGGGGATAGCTTGAAGTACTCGGCGTGGTGCTTCGTATTCATCGTTGTGGCGTCCCAGGTAACAAGGATCGTGATAGATAACCTTGGCTTTGACTTCCTTGGAGAAAGTCAGCTTGCCGTCCTGAATCAATTGATCCAGCATTTGAGTATAGTGTGTCACCTCGAACTCGGCGCCGAGATCGGGATATTCATTCTTGAATGTATGGTAGCAGTGTGGTGATGTAGCCAGAACCTTTTTAGCACCGGCAAATGCCTCGATATTGCTCTGTGCAAGGCTCATGAAAGTGGATTCGCTTCCTGCTTTGCGCACGCTTTCGCCGCAGCACTTCTCAGCGTTTCCCAGAGCACCGAAATCAACTCCGGCCTTGTTCAGGATTGCAGCGGTAGAATTGGCCATCCTGCGAATCTTGCCATCGAAGGCCGGAACGCAACAGGAAAAGTAAAGGTATTCGGTCTCAGGCGTGAAAGCTTTTACTCCGGCGGCCTCCATCCAGTTGCCGCGCTTGTCGTCCGATTCGGCCATGGGATTACCCAGAGAGGCGATATTTTTAACGCTCATGCGCAGCGAATCGGGAACCTTGGCCACGCCCATCTCGGCAATGATCTTGCGGAATGCCTTCATGACATCGATGATCTCCACACCGCGCGGGCAGCGGGAAACACAGGCGCCACAAGTGGCGCATTGCCAGATATCTTCCTCACCAAAATCGATAAGCCCCAGTTGGGCCTTGTGCATAATTTTTCGAACAGTGAAATTTTTCACCAGGTTCCAGGGGCAGGTACCGGTGCAGGTGCCGCACTGGTAGCAGGTTTTAAATAGAACTTGATCCTCTTCCTGCATCAGCAGGATATCAACAGTCTCTTTATCAGGAGCTACACTCATCTCAGTTCTCCTTCTGATATGTTACACGGTCCGGCAACCATTATAGTGATTACCGGGCCGATAAATAGTATTTCGGTTGACTAGAAATCCTTCATGGGATTGGGGCCAAACGGCTCAATCTTTTCCAGGAAATCATCAAATATCTGCGGGACTTTATCCCATTCATCGATCTGTAACTGATGTACTTCAACGCGTTCGGATTCGAGCATCAGCCTTTGCAGGGTTTCAGCGATTTTGCTGGCTCTGGTTTCTGCCAGTTCGCTTCCCTTCATATAATGGCACTGATAGTCATCGCCATGCACGCATCCGATCAGAAGTACGCCGTCAAAACCTTTGTTCATGGCATCGCTGATCCAAATAAGGTTGATCGAACCCAGGCATCGCAACGGGACAACCCTGACCCAAGGATTATATTGAATTCGATTCATACCAGCAGTATCGAGTGCCGGATACGCATCGTTCTCGCACATGAAAGCTAGAATCCTCGGTTTTTCCTCGTCTTCTTCGGGTATCTCAATGGATTTCACCATCGAGCCGATAATATCGACTGAGTAATCCTTGAAGGAGATGATCCTTTCCGGACAGGCGCCCATGCAGATGCCGCAGCGGCGGCAGCGAGTCGGATTAGGCAATGGGTTGGTTTTATCGTCTTCGTTGTATACACCGAAAGGACATTCCATGGTGCAGCGTTTGCACTGGGTACATCGTTGCATAAATAGATCGGGGAATGATTTATCCCAGGTTCTGGGGTGAACCGCCATTCCTCTGGCTGTCTGTTCCACGCATTGAATGGCTTTCAGCGCTGCTCCGGCAGCGTCATCGGCACATGCCGCCGTATCCTGAGGCTGTCTCACGCAACCAGCGGCATAAATGCCGGTTCGGCGAGTCTCGTACGGGAAGCAGATGAAATGGGAATCCGGAAATCCGTACTTCAATGTAGGCAATTCGGGACCCTGCCGGTATTCCAGTCCCAAAGCTGGTTCGGCGTATTTGCCGGAATCTTCCTGCACTGGAACATCTTCCTTGGTCTCCGGGTCATATTCTGTTTTGGCTATCTCAGGCAGGGAGTTGGAAACCATGCCTGTCGCCAGTACCACCAGGTCCACTTCCACAGCGATGTCTTCACCCAGAAGCGTATCATTCACTTCAACAGTGATCTTG
>JABHWQ010000230.1 GCA_018657655.1 Chloroflexota bacterium
AGAAATGGTGAGCATCATCCTGGGTGAACCCGCGCACCCGCAGCAGTCCATGAAGCACGCCACTGCGCTCATAACGGTAAACGGTGCCGTTCTCTGCAAATCGCATGGGTAGGTCGCGATAGGAACGCAGGCTGCTCTTGAAGATGTGGACGGCAAAGGGGCAGTTCATTGGCTTTAAGTAGTACTGCTGGCCTTCGATGTCGATGGGAGAATACATATTCTCCTGGTAAAAGCCCAGATGGCCGCTGGTTTCCCAAAGGTTTGCTTTACCAATATGAGGCGAAATTACAAATTCGTAATCGTTCTTTTCATGTTCGTCATCGCAAAAACGTTCGGCGATCTTACGCATTTTAGCGCCCTTGGGGTGCCAGAGAATCAAACCTGGCCCGACATCTTCTGAGACGCTGAAGAGATCGAGTTCGCGGCCAATACGACGGTGATCTCGTTTTTTGGCCTCTTCCAGCTTCCAAAGATAATCCTTCAGGTCAGCCGGGTTTTCCCAGGCTGTCCCATATATTCGCTGCAGCATGGGACGTTTCTCATCGCCCCGCCAGTAAGCTCCAGCAACATTCAGAAGTTTCACCGCTTTTGGGTTGATCTGACCGGTATGCTCGACATGCGGTCCGCGGCACAGATCGCTGAAAGAATCCGATTTGTAGATCGTGATATCCACCTTTTCCCCCGTCATAGGATTGCCATCTTCGTCCAAGCCACCTTCATCGAGACCCTGGATTAACTCCAGTTTATAGGGTTGGTCATGAAAAAACTTGCGCGCTTCGTCGGCCGAGAGCGATTCACACTCGAATGAATGGTTGCCCTTGATGATGTGGCGCATGCGTTTCTCAATAACTGTGAGATCTTCGGGCGTCAATGGGCGCGGCAGATCGAAATCATAGTAAAAGCCCTTTTCAATGGGGGGACCGATGGCGACCTTGCCGGTTGGAAATTGCTCTAACACAGCCTGAGCCATGACATGTGCGGTCGAGTGTCTGACACGATATAGTTGGGACTCTTCATACTTCTCTTGTGATTGATTTACCATATTGCACCTCTCATTAATTCATAAAAAAACCCTCGCCCACCTGGGGCGAGAGCAATATCTCACGCGGTTCCACCCGGTTTGAACCTTTGCTGGTTCATCTCAGGGCACTCCTTAGCGGAGCGCCGAAGCCTGTAACGGGGCCAGCCGTTTACCTTAGTCAGGCCAACAGCCTTTTCAGGATCAAGCTCGCAGGGGGTTTTCGCCGCTGGCGTCATCAGGGAACTTTCAGCCTGTGGTTCCCTTTCTCTGGCTGCAGCCGAAACGGGTACTTGTCCTGGTCGGGGCGTTAGATAATGTTGATTGATTTTGAATAATATAACCGATATTACCTAAATATGCAAGAATGATCTCATTTTGGATTATTAATCCTTTGTTATTTCATGAAAACCGTTATCAATAAAGTGGGGAGACTCCAGGAGGGGTACCTCAAACGAGCATATATGGATGGTCCTAATGGGTGCCAAATGAATTATCTGGATGTCCTTGTTTTTGTTTGTCAGCTATCTGTATAATAGTATTATACTGCTGCCGCATTTCAACTTGATGATTATTGAAATTTGTAATTGATCCAGTAACATCGGCAGTCTCATAAAAGGTATAAAGGCCAGGAGGATAAAATGAAAAAAGGAACAATAATTGCCGGTCTCAGCGCTCTGTTGGGATTGATGTTGTTTGTGATATTCCGCTACTCGCCTGTTGCTGCGAGACAACTGACCCAGGATGACCCAGAGAAACCGCAGATTGCTATGGTGATTGATGTCTCCAACAGCATGAGTGCCTATTTGTTTCCCTCAGAGCTGCCAGGCGATCTGAAGCTCATCCAGGATCGTATTAAAGAGGTTGAAGGTAGCGAGGATTTTATCCAGCTATCCGCAGCGCTCAAAGCGATTGATGAGGATCCAGATGTTATCCAGGCTATTGAGGCTTATCAGAGTGCAGTGGCTGCGGCTGAGGTATGGATCACGGAGAATGGGTTTGGTAGCCAGAACGAACTTGAGCGCCAGATCAGCAGTACACTGTCTGACATGGGCTGCAATTCTGGATTTGCAGATGATCTTTTTGATGCTGAAAATATGGCGGCTGTGGATATTCTTATTTCCCA
>JABHWQ010000511.1 GCA_018657655.1 Chloroflexota bacterium
ATCAGTTCGCAGATTCCAGTCCAATTGATCGTGGTGAATCTTTCCTCAAGTAATGAAATCAGCTTTGTGGGTCGATTGCGCCCAAGAGCCAGGCGTTCTTCGATAGGCAGAGCATGGGCAAAAAACATAAGAGGATTGCAGATGTTTGGCTCAAAGACCAGAAAATGACCACCGGGTTTAAGTACCCGGTAAATCTCAGCCAGAGTGGTTCCCAGATCTTGTACGTGATGAATTACATCGAGTTCTATAACAACATCAAAACTCTCATCATCGAAAGGTAATTCCGTGATGTTCGCCTGCCGGAAACAGACATTAGTTATCCCTTCCAGTTCAACTTGAGCTTGGCTCAGCGATTCCGGGGAGATATCGATGGAAATAAACTCCGTTTCAGGGCTCCTGCGAGTCAGGATAACCGTTTGCCCCCCAACCCCACATCCTGCTTCCAGCACCTTATGCCCAGCGGAGTAGCACGTATCCGAATGCAGTAGTTCCTCCAGTATCCCGGATTGCTCCTGCAATCGCTGAGTCTCCCTTGGCGTATAGCCATGCACATATGCATTCATAAAAGTGCCGGTCCGTATTTTTTAAGCGCCGCCGCCTTTTGTTTTGGCTGTTTGACGTATTTGCCCATCTCTTCCCAAAATTCAGGGCCATGGTTCTTCACCTGAGTGTGAACCAATTCGTGAAGGATAACGTAATCCACCAGGTCTTCCGGCACTAACACCAGTTTTATGTTCAGACTGATATCATTATTAGTCGAACAGCTGCCCCACCGCGTTCGCTGATTCCGGAATGAGACTCGATTATACGGGAACCCATGTTGGGCAGCTAGTTTCTCCACCTTTCCCTTCAATTGCCGCTTAGCGGCCAGCAAGTCAACTTCCTTTGATTTTCCCTGGAATTCTCGCTCGGCTTGCTCCATCAGTGACAGTTGTTTTTTGATCCACCCAGTCTTGGCAAGGGCGAATTCTTCTGCTTTTTTAAATGAACCTTTTGGGGGAACAGCCACCCTGACGCCTTTATCGGGGGTTACCGTGATTACTATTCGTTTGGCTCGTTTACTGCGTTCAAACAATACCGGCCCTATGCCGTCGATTTCAGAATATTGCATTATTCCTTCCGTTCTTTAGCGTGGCACTTGGAGTGCTGTGGGCATTACTATTTTTTGATGGATATGTCGATTCGTTTAGGTTTACTGAATCCCTTCAGAGATGCCACCATATCAGAAATTACCTTCAGGTAAAGGTCCCTGACGAAAGGTTTCAGCGGAATCGATTTGCCATCGGCAAAGATGGCTATCTCATCTTTTGGCTCTGTTGCCACGATTATTTTCTGGACCAGATCAGCCAGCCCCGAGATATCATCCGGCGAATACTGGGGCAGCTCAAGCTCCAATGGTTCGTCAGTAACCACTGCCATCAACTCATCTGGAGAACATACCAGTTCGCCGACCTCGTGCCGATGTACTTCGATTCTAGGATAATCGGAACGTTTGAATCCTTCAGCCAAAACAATGTCTATATCCTCCGGAACCAATCTCATCAGTTCAGCAATACTCCAATCGTGACTGACTTCTCGATTGACGGCTACCCGATTCTCCGAGCTAATGATGGCGCATTCACTGCCCGACTGGGCATGCTTCCAGGAATCCGTGCCTTCCTTATCTATCTCGAACCGATGGGAAGAATGCTTAATGGTAGCCACTCGGTAACCACGCCGCTTCATCTCCGGTATGAGTCCGGTCAACAGTGTTGTTTTGCCCGATTTGGGCCTGCCCACAATGCAAACGATTGACTGCACTTCACTCCTCCAGTTTCCAGTCCAGCATCTGGACTACTACTTCGTCGCCTTCATGAGCCCCATCCGAATCCTCGGGGACAATCACCAGCCCATTGGCCCTGACCATAGAAGTCAGAATGCCCGAACCCTGAGGACCCGTAGACCTTACATAGTAACGGTCATCCCGTTTCTCCACTATCCCACGGGCATAGACACGACGTCCATCTGTATTTTTGAACCGACTTTGACTGATCGCCTTAACTGTCGGCTTGGCGAAACTGGTCTTACCCAGCATTTTCAGTATCGCCGGACGGGCGAACTGCTCAAATGTAATCATGGTGCTTACCGGATTGCCGGGAAAACCCAGATGCGGCACTCGTTTGCCTTCCTGTTCCATTATCCCGAAAGCTAGCGGTTTGCCAGGCTTCATATAGACCGTCCAAAAACCGATCGAGCCATGCTCAGCCAAAACATCTTTGACGATATCATAGTCGCCCATCGAGACACCGCCCGACGTTAGTAGCATATCCGAATCCATCGCCTCAACGATTTTATTCGAAAGTGATTCCCTATTATCCTGCCCGATACCTAAAACCAAAGGAATTCCCCCGTATCGAATCACCTGAGATGCTGTGCTATAGGCATTGCTATTATATATTTTACCGGGCGGCAGCGGCTGACCTACATCTACCAACTCATCTCCAG
>JABHWQ010000547.1 GCA_018657655.1 Chloroflexota bacterium
AACAACGAGGGCTGGCTGACTAACTCTGAAAGTGGTACAATAACCGGGGGCAGGTCAGTTCAATCGTTCAAGAGCCTGCAAGCAAGCCTGAAAAACCTGACATGGACTACCCAGCAGATTGCCACAGGAGATTTTAGTCAAAAAGTCAGTTTTATGGGCGAATTTTCCGAAGCCTTTAACAGTATGACCCAGCAGTTACAGCGTTCTTTTCAGGAGCGAAAGAAATCCAATGAGGATCTTCAGGAGCAAATTGTTGAGTTGGCCAAAGCGCGAAAAGCGATGCTGAATATCCTTGAAGATCTTGAAAACGCCAGGCAGGAAGCGGACTTAGCCAACCAGGCCAAAGGTGATTTTCTGGCCAAGATGAGCCATGAAATCCGCACTCCCATGAATGCCATTATAGGTATGAGCCACCTTGCTCTGCAAACGGAACTCAACCCCAAGCAGGAAGATTACATCTTCAAAGCAAACAGAGCCGCTCACAACTTACTGGGTTTGATTAACGATATCCTGGACTTCTCCAAGATAGAAGCCGGTAAAATGGATGTTGAAGATGTTGATTTCCACCTTGAAGATGTACTGGATAACCTGGCAAATATGATGGCGGTAAAGGTTCAGGAAAAAGGGCTGGAACTTCTCTTTTCGGTGGGTAGTGATGTGCCAGGATGTTTAACCGGTGACCCACTTCGTCTGGGACAAATTCTGATCAACGTGAGCAACAACGCTCTCAAGTTCACTGATGAGGGGCAGATCACGGTTAGTGTGGTGAAGGAATCGGAGGACGAAGACAAGGTCAAGCTGCGCTTTTCTATCAAAGACAGCGGTATTGGAATTCCTCAGGAAAAGATTCCCAATCTTTTTGAGGAGTTCACTCAGGCCGACAGCTCTACTACTCGCAAATATGGTGGTACTGGCCTGGGCCTTGCTATCTGCAAAAAACTCTCGGAGTTGATGGGCGGTACTATCTGGGCCGAGAGCGAACCTGGCCAGGGCAGTACTTTTATATTTACCGTGCTTCTCGGTAAGCAACTAGATCAGATAGAGCATAGATACAAGCCTGCTCCGGACTTGCATGGGATGAAAGTGCTGGTGGTTGATGACAACAGCGATGCCAGGGAAATACTCCAGAGCTACCTCGAAGACTTTTCTTTTAATATTACCACTGCTGCTTCGGGACAGGAAGCCGTTAAGGAGTTAGATCGGATTGCGCTGCTTAAAGATGAGAAACCTTATGATTTGATCCTGATGGATTGGAATATGCCGGGTATGGATGGTATCGAGACCTCCAAAACAATCAAGCAGAGATTCGGGGTAGACAAGAGTCCTAAAATTGTCATGCTAACAGGTTTTGGCAGGGAAGAGGTGATGAAACAAGCCGAACAGGCAGGCATAGACAGTTTCCTGATTAAACCGGTAAACCAATCGGTACTTTACGATACTATTATGTCGGTTTTTGGGCAGGAAAGCCATTTGTCATCCCGGAAAACAAGCAAATCAGCAGACAACTCGGATCAGTTGAGCCAGATCAGGGGAGCCAGCATTCTGTTGGCAGAGGACAATGAGATCAACCAGCAGGTGGCTTGCGAGCTTCTGGAAAAGGAGCAATTTATGGTTTCGATTGCCGGCAATGGCCGGGAGGCTGTTGAGGCATTGGAAAACTGGGATTATGATGTGGTGTTGATGGATATTGAAATGCCTGAGCTCAATGGTTATGAGGCTACAGAAGAGATAAGGAAGAATGAGCAGTATAAGGATATACCGATTATTGCCATGACCGCCCATGCCATGGCCGGCGACAGGGAAAAATGCCTGGATGCAGGGATGGTTGATGTGATCACCAAGCCTATCGATCCAGATCAGATGTTTACGACTCTGATTAAGTGGATTAAGCCAGGTGACAGAGATGTTTTTTCAGAGATTGAGGAGGAAGAGCCGCAGGAGGCAGACGAAGTTAAGCTCCCGGCGGAGATTGCCGGGATTGATATTCCGACAGGGCTGACTCGGGTCGGGGGCAATAAGAAGCTATTCAGAAAGCTGCTCTTGAGTTTCCGGGAAAGCAACAGGGATACTCCAGAGAAAATTAAGTTGGCGCTCGAGAGCAGTGACATGGAACTGGCCCAGCGTCTGGCGCATACGGTTAAGGGAGTCTCCGGTAATTTTGCCGCCAATGATTTGTACAATAGCGCCGGTTTACTTGAGGTTGCGATAAAAGACGGTGGCATGGATGAAACAGGGCGCCTTCTTGAGGAGTTTTCCAGGGAGCTGAACTTCATCATTAATGCAATCAGTGTGTTGGACAGTGTTGATGATACTCAGGTGGAAACCGATTTGCATCAGGATGATGCAGAAATCGATAAGGAAGAAGTGAGTTCGTTGCTGGAGGAACTGAAAGTTCTGCTGGAAGAAGATTTCTCAGAAGCCGAGGGTAAACTGGAAAAACTGAAAACCCTGCTTAAACACTCGCGGCTAAAGTCAGAAATAGGAAGTATTGAGAAGCAGATAGATGGATACGAATTTGATGGAGCGATGGAAATAATAGATAAACTCTTGAATTCAATCCAGGCACTGGCTAAGCAGGAGAAAGTATGA
>JABHWQ010000145.1 GCA_018657655.1 Chloroflexota bacterium
CAGTGCTGGTTTATGCTCCCAAATTTCCTATGCTAAATGATTCGCGGGATTACCCATACTATCATTACGGTGACCTTTTACAAATGAAAGGTGAGTTAGAGTCGCCCGATCTCCCGGAAGACGGAGAGAGCTTCGATTTCCGGGAGTATCTGGCTCGTCAGGGCATCTATTCTACAATGTACTCCCCGAGTGAAATTGCGCTGTTAGATACCGGGCAGAAGCCTAAACCGATGGAGTGGATATACAGCTTGAGACGAAGTATGTCGCAGTCTCTGGAAGAAGCCTTGCCTGAACCCCAGTGTTCGATTGCCAAAGCGATGCTCCTGGGACAGCGCGGTTCAATTGCTTCGGAAGTCAAAGATGATTTCTCCACAGCGGGCACATCGCATCTTCTGGCGATTTCCGGTGTTCATGTAAGTATTGTAGCTGGCTTGGCTCTTAGCGCTGGCGTGTGGATTTTCGGCAGGAGGCGTCCGACCTACTTCTTACTCGCGTTAGCTGTGATCTGGCTCTATGTGATGCTCAGTGGAATGAGTCCTTCCGCAGTGCGTGCAGCTACCATGGGAAGTTTATGGCTCTATGCAAATTGGATCGGGAGGCCGCGTAGTGCTTTCACAGCTTTAACTTTCGCTGCTGCTGTAATGCTGGCTTTTAATCCTAGACTTTTGAGTGACGTTGGATTTCAACTCAGCTTCGCTGCCATGACTGGCCTGGTATTTCTGACTCCATTGTTCCAGAACTGGGGGAGGAAAGTGCTTGGATCTCATGATGGGGAGCTATCCTCTACAATCAATTTTGTTATCACTGGTTTTGCCGTTACTTTAGGCGCGGTATTTGCCACGTTGCCACTGATATCTTATTACTTCGGTATGATCTCTCTGATGAGTCTACCAGCTACTTTCTTCACTCTACCGGCTGTGCCGGGAATAATTATCACCTCGGCGATGGTGGGGATCGTAGGAGTTTTTGCCTCCCCCGTAGCCACTATCTTGGGATGGGTTTCCTGGCTGTTTACCACTTATGTACTAAAAACGGTCGAACTTTTTGCATCTTTGCCGCTCGCTTCGGTTGATGTAAAAGTCGATGCTCCCGCAGTTTGGACTTACTATGTTATTCTGGGAACAGCCCTATGGTTACCCAGGAACCGGGAGCGATTGAGCGGAGGTATTTTCAAGATGAAACCCCGGCTGTTTTCAGCGCCCAGGCTTGCCTCTGGTATTCCTCTGAAATGGATCATTTTACCGCTGGCTGTGATAGCTATTCTGATCTGGACAGCGGTGATTACTGCGCCGGATAATCGCCTTCACGTATATGTCCTTGATATTGGGCAGGGAGACTCGATTCTTCTTCAGAAAGGAAATCAGCAGATAATCATAGATGGAGGTCCCAATTCCGGCAAAATGGCCGATCAATTAGGGGATAAGCTGCCTTTTTGGGATAGGACCATCGAGTTGCTGGTGTTGACACATCCGGATGCTGACCATATCACTGGGCTCATAGATATCTTGCAGCGTTACAAGGTTCAAAAAGTCGTGACCAGCGGGCAAGAATATGATTCGGATTTGTACCGGGAATGGTGCAAACTGGTCGAGGAGAAAGGGGTAGAGCGCATTATTGCCGTCGCAGGGCAGGAGATCGTCATGCAAGATGGTGTGCATTTGACGGTAATTCATCCCCAGGATACATTATTTGAAGGGGAAACCACGGATTTGAATAACAACTCAGTAGTAATACGGCTTGAGTACGGGAAGTTCAGCTTTCTCCTGACAGGGGATATCGGCGAGGAAGTGGAAAAATGCCTTCTCGATGAAGATGTAAATCTGAAAAGTGTGGCATTGAAGGTCGCGCATCATGGATCAAACACTTCAACTACGGCTGAGTTCTTGAATGAAGTCGGTCCCCTGTTTGCGACGATCTCTGTAAGTGCAGATAACAGATTCGGGCATCCGTCAAACGAAGTTGTAGATGAGCTTGAAGAAGCAGTTGGCAGAGATGGTCTTCTCGTCACTTCAGAGGACGGCGCAATCGAATTCATCACTGATGGGAATAGGCTGTGGATAGAGACGGAGAAGTGATCCGCTTCAACCATAAAGAGGTCAGATCACCGAAGCTTGCCGTGATTACAGAAGACGCATTATGCTATGCAGATAGGCAGGGGTCCTTTTCTGTACGAGCATTGTAGCACCTTGAGGGGGCATGATCTGCAAATTAAAGACGGCGCTGGATTTGAGGTGTTCGGCGTTGGTGTCAATAAATGGGTCGTCAACTCCGCTACCATTTGAATAGCTGGTCCCATTGAATCCGTGCAACCATATGGTGACAGTAGCCTTCTCGGAGTTCTCCAGCAGGTAGTCATTGGTTCCAGTTCCATACCCACCGGCAAATTCCACGGTCCAGGCACAATCATCTATGTATGTGTTTGCATCGTTGTAGGCAACCATAGTAACGTTTCTGCCGAGGTCTGTGCCCGTACCGGCCCTAACCTCATCCAGATGAATATCGATGGTGCCCGGATCTGATGATGCTATCAGCGCGATTGAGTTGATGGAGGAAAGCTCAATCGCTCCGGGATTGCTAAGCGCTACGATGGCCTCTGTCCAGACGTTCGCTGCCAGAGCAGGCGTGTCCAGAGTTTCAACAGCATTTGCGCCAGCCGTGCCGGAGCATACCGCCAACCGAATGACCCCTGCTGTCTGGTCAGCGCTTGACTTAATCCAAACGGTCATCTGTTTGGCATAGGTCATATCCAGTGCAGTGCTCATATTGTAATATGCCATCGTGCCAGTGGTGAATGCGGCGGCAACCGTTAATTTGTTACTAGCTGGAACTTCTTTATAGTCAGCACCATCCGTTGTGACTGCTACGTTTGAGCCGGAGGCCGTCCACGCCGTATCACAATCGCTGACAACAGGTGACACAAGCGCTCCGTTGGAGTCAATGCGGTAGAAAGGTGTCAGGTCAATAGACCCCCCACCAGATGCCTTACCCAGGACCATTTGCAGTTTTGCTACACACTCATCCCCACTGGCAGTGCCTTTGTAGGCAAGTACATTCCCGAGAACTTTTATGGTAGATTCGGCTTCTTCAATTCCCGTGTGCAATACCTCCTCGGTCTTTTGCGAGGAGAACAGGCCTGCAGACAGCACCGTATAAGCAAACACAGATGCCACAACAATGAATGCGATCAGTATGATAGCCGTTTCCAGGCCGGTTATACCTTGCTGATTCTGCTTTATCCTGTATATAGTCTTGTTCATTTACATCCCCTCACTCTCAGCGTTTGGCAGAGAGCTGTCCGGGTTCGTACGCACTACTGCAAATTAATTACCGGGTTCATCTGTTCGGGTGTAGTCCTCTTGATCGTCATCACTTCCCCATCTGGGGTTCTAACTTCGATAGCGAAAGTGGCATCGGCTCCCGGACCAGCGTTGATAGCTTCGTTAAACTTGCTGGTGATTAGAAACGTCTCCCCGCCTTCGAGCATGTCATCACTATCACCAAAGACGTACTCCCTGGCTTGCCAAGGTAGATCGTTTGTTTCTCCATTTTCATCAATATAGGATATTTCGACTACGTTATTGGGAGGTGCAGTGAAATTGACTGGTGCGGCATTCTCCGGAATTGCCACTGTAAAAATGATCTCACCTATATTGGTGTTGGACGGATTGCATTTGGCGAACACGGTTCCTCTCAGTTCCAGTGCGTTGCTGTTGTCTGTTCCGTAAACCACAACAGAATTATCATCTGAGGATAAACTTGTATAGGTTAGCAAGCCTGCCACGGCTAGAGCGGCAATCGTGACGCCTGCCACCGAGACTCTGCTGATACCACTTTGATGTCTGTGGATTTTCAATAACAGATTCATCAGCATTTGATCGCTACTCCTTAGTGACTTTTTGACGTATGGACTTACCCATTTAAACCTTGGGCATATTTAATTCTACAAAAGCTTTACGTGATCGAATACCGTGCTTGCACTCAAATCCAAATGGGGGAATGCCACCAATCATCTATGGAGGATTTTCTGTAGGGCGAGCAGTATAAATGATTGTTGGCCTATGAAGGGTGACGAAACAACGCGCTATATATGGGGCGACAATACAAAGGTGACCGGCGCCTGGTAGGTACCTACCAGGACTACCGGTCACCTCTCAAAATAACGTCAATTTCAATCGCTAAGAAAGCTCGGGTGACGAGCTATTCTAGACTCAGATGTCAGGTTTTTTAGAATACGATTCCGGGCATGCCGAGATCGCCGAGAGTGCGGATCTGTTCATGCAGTTCGCCGACGGTCCACTTCCTCTCAATATCAATCTTGCTAGCTACTTGCCATGATGTGAACAGTTCGAGATTGCCACCGCGAATTGAGAAAATGTGTCCGGTGATATCCTGGGCCCGGTCGCTGGCAAGGTAAGCTACCAGTGGTGAAATGTTCTCGGGTGCCATTCCGTCAAATTGGTCTTCGGGCACCTCGGCAAACAATCCATGTTTATCGGTCTGTACGGTCATCCTGGTTCTCGCCATAGGGCACACAGCGTTGCTGGTAATTCCGTATTTCTCCATCTCTCGGGCCCAAACCGCGGTTAATACCGCAATCCCTCCTTTGGCTGCTGAGTAGTTTGGCTGTCCCGGGCTCCCGATAATTGCTGCATGGGAGATGGTATTTATGATACGTCCATTGATCGGCTTCCCCGCTTTGGCCTGGTCTCTCCAGTAGGTGATAGCCCACTTACCGATGTTGAATGTCCCTTTCAAGTGAACCGCAATAACCAGGTCCCATTCTTCCTCTGACATGTTAAAGGTCATCTTGTCCCTGAGGATACCCGCGTTGTTCACAACGATATCCACTTTACCAAACTTGGCAACCGCATCGTCAATCATTTGTTTCGCTCCCTGGAAATCGGCGACACTTGCATAATTGGCGATGGCTTCGCCCCCCGCATCGTTGATTTCCTTGACCACGTTATCAGCAGGGCCTGCAGAAGCGTTTCCAGAGCCGTCCCATTCCGTGCCGAGGTCATTGATCACGAGCTTGGCGCCCTCTTCGGCTAGTGCGAGGGCGTGGCTTCTACCCAGACCAGCCCCAGCTCCGGTCACTATTGCTACTTTGCCATCTAGAATTCCCATTTCCTCCAGTTTCCTCCTATTAGTTTAATTTCGGTTGATTCCTTGGTTTATCGGAAGCCTTACTCTGACCATTCTAAACTCGATTATTCTGTAATCCCTCAGATTGAAACATGCGTTCTCTCGATGAAAATATGTGTACTAAACGTACTCGACTGCAGCTAGCCACATCGGAGTCTTTGGTTTTACAGTATCAAAGCAACAAAGAGCGTGCTGATTGCACAATCCTTGCGATGTATACGCTCCAAGTGGTACCAATTTTACACTAATATTGAACGAAATGTCAATATAATGTATGAAACCACGTCCAAAACTATACCTGATTACGGCCAAACTTGTCCAATTGGAGGTTTTGGCATAATGGTAAGTGTGATAGATGAACAAATAGTCTGAATTGTCCTAAAAGTTGAAAACATTGGTTCACAGTAGGGTGAATACTGGCAAAACTATCGGAGTACCGAGAAATTGATGGAGAAATTACGACTTCTCCATCATGGTAACCCAGTGGGTATTAATGGGGGAGCCATGATGGGCTATCGAAAATCAAGCACGTATTATGGACTAATCTTGACATCGGTATAGTGTTCATTTTTAACACCGGAGAGTGACTATTTGACTTTCCGGATGATTCTGGTGGATAAATAAGGAGGAACTGTATGACCCGATCCTGGAGAAGCGTGCCCAGGCCATCAGACAGAAACGCACCGGTTTGGGTTGGGAGGGATCCTGGTATGAGGACGAAGACAGAAAGCGGACCCATAGGGATCTGGTGCTGGCAGGAATGGAGCGGAGCGGGCACGGCTTCAGGGGAAGCATATCGGGGAGGGAGGGATTTCCCGGCGACAAGCTGCCAGGGAACTGAACATTGGCTATGCCACCCCCAAGCGACTGCTCGATGCGAATTGGGGCTCACCGGACAACAAAACGGATAATGATGACCGCCAGTATCCGTATCCCGCCGCATTGAGTCAATCCGTAGGGATACGGATTGACTCACACCTGCTCCTGGAGATACGCTTGCGTAACAATATTGGGGCGATAAGTCAATTTGGGCTTACGTTCAATCCCCAAACGGCAATTTCTTTGCACTTTCTTGATAAAGGAGGGAACCATGGAGCACTTTAGAATGTTCATAAATGGCGAGTTCGTTGATGCTGTCAGCGGTAAAACGATGGAGTGCGTTGATCCCGGGACCGGCCAACCCTTTGCCACCGTACCCTGTGGTGGGACTGCGGACGCCGATGCGGCCATCAAAGCAGCCAGGGCCGCTTTTGACTCAGGTGTGTGGTGCAAACTGACTCCTGAACAGCGTTCTGAAATCATCATGGATCTGGCCGATCGTATTGAAGCCGATTCAACCCGCCTTACCATGTATGAGAGTATGGATTCTGG
>JABHWQ010000180.1 GCA_018657655.1 Chloroflexota bacterium
GAATAACAATGTTCGTGTCTATCAAGACTCGCATTGTGGAACTCTGTGTTTGGGTGGATGATTTCTATGTATATCATATATATTACATTGCGCATAATCCATCAAGCACTATTTACTACAGCCTTCGAGTGGCTATTGTATTGGGGGGAGAGCCACGTCCACGGCGCGAACCTTATGTGGAGGGAACCGAGCCAGCACGGCTGTTCTGGCGCAAGGTTGTCAATAGACATCCCTGATTGCCTCCATCATCTATCTGCGAGAACTCCTTTATGGCATCATTCAACCTCAGCTTGCGTCTTGGTTTGGGTGAGATATCGGCGAGTGAATCCCTGCTGGGATAAAGAATCGCCGTCGGTTAACACTCGATCTCCGCTACCCGCCCTTTGGGCGCTTGGCCTTGCGGCACCCGGCATGCGCGGGGTCGGATATCGAAGAGACGTTAAAGGAAATTTGAATCGAGGCATACAGCCTCAGATATGATCTAGTTGACTAGGGCATTCTCAAAAACGAACTACAAAAATTCCAATAGAAAAAACCGGGATCCAGTTGCGGAATCCGGCTTTAACATTTCCCTCCAGGCCCCGATTAATACGGGAACAGTGTATGAAACTCCCTGTCCTGTTCCTCCATCAGTCCTTTGGAGTGTACCTTAGATTTGCCTCAATATGTGTTCATTACTTCCCCATGTCCCATTCGCTCGGATCGCTCCGACTACCGCTTCACAGACTTCGATAAAGGCGACGTGGCAATGATAGAATTCCTTATATTGGTAGCTGCTGTCCATCTCAACGGCCTCGCACAAACTCGGATACTGTTCTATCACATACTGTCTAATTTCTGCTGCATGGGGAAAATCCCGGGTAAAGATAAAACTCGTAGGGCGATAGGGGAGGGATTGTACATGAAAGTAGCAGGATCTTCGAACACAGGAAATTTTAAAACACTGGTATATGAATTTCTCCAAGAGCAATTCTTGGAGTGCTCGTTCCAGCTGGGTGTGCCCTACGATGTTGGTCCACCGTTCATAGTGGACTGCCAGATTCAGGGTTCCTTTCTTAGCCCCACCTGTTTCGTAACCGAAATTCACTGGACAGGCATCGGTGATTTTCTGAAGCTTATACGCCAGGACGGGTGGAGGAAATCTCAACCCCAGTTTTCTAAAAAGCCCCTGCATCCCCCGTTCGGTTAGGCTCAATTCGTAATCGGTGTAAATAGGCGATTCTTCATATAGTTGGGCTTTGGCCATGATGGACTCCTCCGGAAAACGTCCAAAGGGGGACATGAGTTGAGCATTCATCTTGACAAAGAGCTCCTACTACAAGTAGTGCTCTTGGGGTTATCCGAAGTAATCTCATCGCAATTGATGAACAAGTTGCTCAGTTCTCCACTCTACGTATAGTGACCTCCGCCCCATGACCCGGCGAAGATAGTTGCGGGTTTCCTCATAGGGAAGGTTTTCCAGCAAGTAGTGATAAAGCACTTCTTCCTTCATCTTTCGGATGATTGGAATCGCCTGGTGAACGGCTTTACGCCCTGTAAATGCCCGGCTTACATTGCCAGCCCCGGTATTGTAGCTAGCTACAGCACAGAGGATGGCTTTATCGTCTTCCTCTACAGATTGAAAGATTTCCTTGCGCAGAAAGGCCAGGTAACCACATCCCAGCTCAATGTTTTTCTCGGGCTCGTACAGATCGCTCGGGGTTAGCACACGATCCTCACCGTAGACGTATTCATAGGCTGCTCTCGACCCTGTGCTGGGGACAAGCTGCATCAGACCGTATGCAACAGATGAACGTGCGAATGGATTGAAGTAGCTTTCCGTGTGAATGACCGCAAAGATCAAGGCCGCATCCAGATCAAATCGGCGAGCATGGCGCTGAACAATCGGCACATACCGCTCTGCTCGCTTCCGTAGGTGATCCGGGACCAAAGCAAAGGTGGCTGAGACTTTGATCCGGCTGATTCTATCTTTGGCTGTGACCGGCTTTTTTTCCATCGGGCTGGTTTTGATAAGGCTGTCGATAGCGGCCGTTGAAGGTGTCGCCCTATCGGGAATGATTTGGCCTTTCAGCATCGCGTTTCCGTCCGGACCTTCTTCGTTAAGGATACGCCTCAAGTGAGTCTCTATTTGGGGCTTAGCCAAAACTTCCGCACTATCCTGGTCGGCTTCGATCAAGGCTTCGATCTCTATAGTTCCTGATTCAAAATCAACGCTGCTACGAGTGGTCAAGCTGTCATCGTACACTATCCAGGTCTTCGCAGTTGAAGTGCGGAAATTCTCCCATTTAGCCAATATGTCTTCGGTGAAAGAGCGGTACTTAATCCAGTGAAATGCACGAGAGGCCCGGAATTGATTCTGTCGATTCAGCGCGAAAGAGTGGAAAGAATCTA
>JABHWQ010000149.1 GCA_018657655.1 Chloroflexota bacterium
ACAATCAAACCATCTTTAACTATCCCCGCCTCCAAAGGCACGCTGCCCCACTTCTCGATCTTCTTGCCTTTGACAGCAAGAATTCGTATGCTATTTGCTTCAAAATTCAGTGTGACAACCCTTTTTGATAACATCACTATACGTCCTCTTCGCCCGATTGCCCCGGAGCCTCCACTGAAAGTGGAACTTGAGTATAAATTGTTATGGTAAAACTCGCAGACCACGAACTGCCGGACCCACCAAGATTCACCTGCTCCAAAGACAACGTTTCGATAGGTCCATCCTCCAGATGAGCAATGAATAATACAAGATCAGATAGAGTCCCAGACGCTCTTGCTCCCGATCTCATCACAAAATATCCGCCACCCTCGCCAAACTCTGCCGGACTCAATTGAGCCTGAAGATTGAGGCTCACATTATGCTCGTTTGCTAATTTGAGTAAGGTCTCCATCAACTCCGTGTGACCCATCTTCGTTGGGAAGGCCCCTTGCTGTGCATTGAGATCCTCCTGGGCGATTTTCAATCGTTCTTCTTGATCACTAGAAGGTTCCGGTGCACCAACTTGCACCATAGGCCACAACTGATCGACCTGAAAGTTCAGGGCATCCTGTTGCTCCGCCTCACGTGAGCACATTGTCCACACGTAAGAATAGGCCGCAACGACAAGAACCCCCATACAAACAAAGGCTGCAATTACTATCGATTCTTTCCTATTTTTCCAACCATTCAAATTAATCATCGTACCTGCCAATCGCGTATAGTCGCATCCGTACCGACGACATCAACGGTGGTTCTGATAGTTCGGTCACCGGCAGTAGATGTAATTACATACGTCGGCGAACCCGTCATGGTTACGGTGATATCCGGAGCTATTCCATTGACCGCCTCGTCCAAGCTATATCTAAAACTACTGCCAGGATCAGGAAAATGGGTTGTCAAGTCACCATATGCCAAGTCCCAGATTGCATGTTCAACTCCGGCATCTGCAGAGTGTTGCTCATATGTGGACTGTGTATAGTCCCTTGAACTCATCAAGCTTGTGCTTGCCTGACTTAAAAAAGGAGACAGCAGCAACGTTCCAGCGGCCATTGCAGCCAGAACAACGGGCAGAACAAATCCCTGTTCGCTATTCATCTGCTACCCTCCCCCTTCAGGTCTCAGGAACACTTTGTATGTAGCTTGTTCACTCACATTCCAGCCGCTATTGGGAGCTGCCGTAATGCTCATCGTAACAACTCGCCCATCAACGTTAAAATCTACATCGCCTACATATCGTGCTACTGTCATTTGTTCTCCGTCGGATGTACGTACAAGCTGATTTCCAGATACTGAATAAGTGACTGTCGAGCTATTGGGTATGGTCAATATCAAGTCATCTCCAGCACTTGCTGCGCTCGACTCCTGACCATCCAGAGAAATCCAATGCCCTGCATTCTGGACTTGATGCATCGCAGTCATTACATCACTTCCCTGGTTTGTAACCGCAAAGAACTGGTAGATAGCTGTGCCCAGAAAACCGGCTATAGCCAGTCCTATAGCACTGGCAACAAGAATCTCAACGAGTGATATTCCCGTCTCACTACTCATTCTCATCGATCTACCTTAAAGTCTTCTACCGCCAGTATGGTAGTTCCGCCATACACGACAGATGTTGTTATCTTCTGGATACTGCTATTCTGATCGCGAGTTGTTTCTGCTTCTACCAGAATTGAATACCCGGCCGGCATAGTTACAGGGTTAGGATTGTAAGTATCATCAAAATCAGCCACACTGGGATAAGTGGTCGCCCCGGAATCATAGGGATAGCTTTTTGTGTATGCCAATTGTGATTGGGTCAAACTTTGTGCCGTAGCCCCCTCCCGCATCGCACCAACCCCCAATGACCCTGTCGATAGAGCAGCAGTTAACGAGATGACAGCCGTCGCCAACAAAGCAATCGCAACCAGTGATTCAGCCAGCCCAAATCCCTTTTCTCCCCTGATCAATTGTGACTTGGACGATATCCATTGAGTGAAAGGCCAACCCCTGTTTGCCGCTCCGCATATTCGGCACATTACATTGACCCCATCATTGAATACATTGGCATGATCAACGATATGGCTATAAAACCAACGCCCAATCCCAATGCCACTGTTATAGCCGGTTCCAATAATGATACGAAAGTGTCGATTTTTTTATTGGCCTCGTCCTCGTAATAGTTGGCCAGTTTAGCAAGATTTGAATCGAGAGTACCGCTGAGCTCTCCAGCGCTTACCATTCGCACCAACAGAGATGGAAACACTCTATTTCTCAGCATAGGTTTGGCAAGACCTTGCCCTTCGTATATCCCCTCCTGCACGTCTCTGATAGCCCGCCGAATGATTCTGTTGCTTGTGGTCTGCTGAGTCACCTCCATTATCTGTGGCAAAGCCACACCCGAATTCAGAAGCACAGACATTGTTCGGCTGAAAAGAGCCATATTTGTCTGAATAATGATGCCCCTCATCCCCGGAATCTTCAGGAGAATAGAATCTACTAACAGACGACCAGAGGGTGTTTTGAAATACCAGTATGCCATCCCAACTAAAACAGTCGTAGCTCCAAGAATATGGAATTTGAAGGCAGTAGCGAAGTCAGTGAATGCCATCAGCATTTTTGTGGGCAACGGCAAATCTGCATCGAGATCCGTAAAGAGCCCCATCAATGGAGGCATTGCCACAGTAACCATGAGACCTACCACAATAATAGCCAGTATTACAATGAAACAAGGGTAAACTAAAACACGTTTCACCTCTTTCATAATGGCTGTACCCCGTTGCATATAGTTCACAGCCTGCATCAGTGCTTCTTCAAGATTGCCAGATTGTTCCCCGGCCCTGACTATCCGGCAAAAAACATCTGGGAAAACTTTGGGATACCGGCTGAGTGCATCCGAAAAAGGACACCCTGCTCTAAGTTCCCTGCCCAATCCGTAAATCACCCTTCTGAAAGCAGCGCTCTCTGTCTGCTCTTCGATTTGTTGAAGCGCGGACGGAAGAGCAATACCAGCTCCGACCATGATAGCCAGCTGCTCAGAGAAATCGACTACATCCTGTTCCTTTATCCCAAAAAGCGAAGGGAATTGTTCTTCCAGAAGGCTCCGTTTTTTTATCTCCTGCAAACTGAGTATTCTATATCCATAGTTTTCGAGAGTCTCCTCTGCAAGACTCTCGCTGTGAACATCCAACGTTCCCTTTAGAACTTCCTTATCGGCAGTGTAGACAACATAGCTGTATGACATAGTTACTCCAACCCAATCATTGCCCTACCGAGAATATTCCACGTTGCACCTCTGCTGGAGTGGTAATTTGTTCCCTGACCTTGGTCATTCCGTCGTGACGCATCGTAACCATGCCTTCCTTTAGTGCTGTTGTCCTCAGGTCTCCGGCAGTGGCACGGCATACGATCATGTCTCTGATCGCATCGCTGATAACCAGAACTTCAAAAACGCCCATCCTTCCCAGATAACCGGTCGTATTACAGAAATTGCACCCGGTACCGCGAAAGAAAGCTATCGGTTCCTGCCCCATTTCCTTTTCATAGGCTGCCAGCTCTTTCTCATCTGGTACAAAGGTATCGTGGCAGTGCGGACATATGCGTCGAATCATCCTCTGAGCTATAATCCCAACTAGACTCGAAGCAATAATATAAGGTTCAGTACCAACATCCATCAGACGAAAAATCGCCCCAACCGTATCATTGGCATGAACCGACGATAAGACTAAATGCCCGGTAAGCGCAGCCTGACAGGCTATATCGGCCGTTTCGCCATCGCGAATCTCGCCAACCATGATGGTATCGGGGTCATGCCGCATTAGTGATCGAAGACTGGTTGCAAAGGTTTTACCAGCTTTTTCATTGACCTGTATTTGATTGATGCCCGCTAAACGGTACTCAACCGGGTCTTCAACCGTCATAATATTACTCTCGTTTCGATCGAGTTGATTGATGGAAGCGTACAGGGTGGTGGTTTTGCCTGATCCCGTAGGACCGCAAATCAACATCATCCCAAACGAACTTTTCAACATCTCCTGGTATTTTCCTAGCGTATCGGGGAGAAAACCCAGCTGGTGAAGATCGATAAGAGAGCGTTCTTTATCCAGAATACGTAACGTCACCCGCTCACCATAAATCGTCTCTGTAGTTGCAACTCTAACATCCACGGTCCTCTGTTCCACCATGATAGTGAACTGGCCATCTTGAGGGCGCCTTTGCTCGGCGATATTCATACCAGCCATGATTTTGATGCTGGAAATCATAGGGGATTTTGCGTTCAGCGGCAGATGATCAGTATCACGCAACACACCATCTATACGATAGCGAATTCGAAGTTCGTCTTCCTGCGGCTC
>JABHWQ010000127.1 GCA_018657655.1 Chloroflexota bacterium
CACATGACCGCCGCCGTAGTCGAAGGTTCCAGGGTAGTTTTTGTTGCGAGGATCATCATCCGGGACCGCAGTCACTCCCAGAAAAACATCAACTGCGGCAAGTCCGGTATAGAGAGGGACATCGTTCAGGGTTGCTTTGCCTCCACCAATCTTAATGCGTGGCGCTGAATGGCCTAAGTTAAAATATGCACCAGAGGAACACATCGGACCGAAGGTCCCTGTGGTAACAACATCAACGGATTGGGCTGCCTCCTGAATGCCCTTCTCTTCAACAATGCCAATGATCTCTTCAGCAGTTACTTCGACTGCTTCTCCGCTACGGATCTTCTCATTTATTTCAGGGATTGTCTTGGTCACAACTATCTCCTTAAAGATAAATTTGCTTTCATCCGTCTTGCCCTTTCGGGCAACGCATGATCCATAGTATCAAAACCGTCCGTGTCATCTTGCATTTCATTTTGGATTATCTCATATTGCAGCTTTTGGTATCCACTTATTCGTGTGTGTTGATCCTGGGTTGCGATTCCAGTTTCTTTTGTTGACGTTCAACCAGGTCTTGTAGTGTTACGGCTTCCAATACCCCTTCCATCGATTCCTTCACTTCTCCCCACAGATCACATGTTGCACAAAAGCCGGCGCGCGAGCAAGTACTCGGATCATCCACGCATGATACCGGGGCCATCGAGCCTTCAAGAACGCTAATTACTTCGCTTATCTTGATGTCCGCTGGGTGCCTCCCCAGAGCGACTCCCCCGGCTGGGCCGCGTGTACTTGTGAGGAATCCCTTCTTTACAAGCAGGGCTACTATACGCTCAAGGTAATGCAGAGATATTTGCTGGCTTTCGGCAATGTCTTTTAACTGAACCAGACCCTCATTTTGTCTGAGGGCGACATCCAACAGAGCTCTGGTCCCATATCTACCCTTTGTGGATATTTTCATATGTACAACCTCTATTGTTGACCTATTTAATCAAGATTATCATGCAAAATAAAAACCGTCAATAGTAGTAACTGTAAAATAATGCAGGGGCAGGAAGAAGAGCATTTCGAGTGTGGCTACGAAGTAGCGCTGGTTTGTAAATAATGGCCGAATGGCTCGACAAAATTCTAGTAAAGGCTGCTATCAAAAAAGCAACTGGAACTCGGATGAATTCTTCGTTTTGTCATTCAGTCGCAACGTGTAAGTCGTGATCATACGCTGACATCTTTGCGATTGAGACTATGCCTGGCACGAAGTTCACGGTAAGCCGATGGCAATATCTGATCGGATTGAGGCATGGATTTCTCCCAGTTTACGATCTGGTCCAAAACATCCCGGATGTAAGAACATTCACATTTCGAAGGACACCGTCTGAGCTCTGCTTTATCTAGACAATAGCCGGGGCACTCTGCTGATCTGGTCAATTTCTCTGTATATATCGGGCCATCGTACATATCCGTAAACTGAGAAGCCTCTATTCCCATAGACGTTCCACATGTCTCATGGTTGAAAAGAAATATGCCAAGTTCAGCATGGTCCAAATTCGCAATGTAGCCAGTAACCTTGGCATCCGGATCTGATAAAAGTTGCGCACGTATATCCCAGATCATTCCGCACATGGGGCATTTCTTGAAGTATTTCGTGGTTTGATACTTATCTTTATCCATAACTGTACTAATAAAAGTATACTTTTTAGGTGTACAAAAATATGATAAATATCACATGTTATCTACGCAAATACGGAACAATGAAGTCGTTGAAACGGAGGGAAATCGAGGGCTCTTCCCCCGATTCGCTATGCTTCCAGCATGCGGTCTACAGCGGCTTTGGCCTTGAGGCGTATATTTTCGGGAACCTTTACCTCCGGCGTCATCTCCTCTAAAGCATACTGGACCTTTTCCAGTGTAATGCGTTTCATGTTTGGGCAAACCGCTTTCTTTGAAATTGGGAAGAACTGTTTACCGGGATTTTCCTTCTCCAGCCGGTGAATGATTCCCATCTCAGTTCCGACGATTACTTCATGTATATCTTCCCGTTGGCAGTATTTTAGTATCCCGCTTGTACTGGCGACTTCATCGGCCAGTGCGATGACGTCCGGACGGCATTCCGGATGGACCACAACCTTGGCATTGGGGTGGTCCTGGCGTAATTGTTCTATATCCGGAGGTATTATCTTGGCATGAGTGGGACAGTAACCATGCCAGAGAATCACCTCTCTGCCTGATTGGCTGGCAGCATAATGTCCGAGATATTGGTCAGGAATAAATATGATCTCTTGATCAACCGGAAATGATGCTACGATTCTGGTGGCATTGGAGGAAGTACAACAGATATCACTCTCCGCCTTTACTTCAGCGGAAGAGTTTACATAACATACTACTTTGGCAGTGGGATGCTCTGATTTCAGTTTCCGTAGTGCATCAGCGTCAATCATGTCTGCCATGGGACACCCGGAATCCTTATCTGGGATCAGAACGGTTTTATCTGGGGAAAGGATCGAGGCTGTCTCGGCCATGAAGTGGACGCCGCAAAAAACTATTACATCGGCATCGATTTTAGCTGCTTTCTGGCTGAGTTCGAGTGAATCGCCTACGAAATCGGCGATGTCCTGAACTTCGCCACGCTGATAATTGTGCGCAATGATTATGGCGTTGCGTTCTTTGCGCAACTTGTTTATTCGTTCAATAATTTCGTCACTCATCAGATTCTCTTTCAGTCATTGCCTCTGGCAATTCTCCTGTAGTGGACATAATCGAATTGAGTCTCCGCGTTATCCCCGCACCACGGCGCGTTGGACCGCGTTTCTTTGAGTTCCATGGTGTTGCCTTCGATATCGTAAACCTGAAAACTTCTGGCCGTGCCAAAATGTTCATCCACGTTTTGGCCATCAGTCGTTGCCACTGCTATTCGCATGATTACTTCAACACCCTCTGATCATTGGTGTAGATATTCATACGTTTTCCCCGGACGAATCCGATCAGGGTGATGCCCAGATCGTTGGCGGCTCTTATGGCCAGATCGGTAGGGGCTGATCTGGATACCATTATCGGAACATTCCTTTTGGCAATCTTGAAGAGTATTTCCGAAGATACCCTACCGCTGGTTAACAGGATTTTGTCTTGAGTTGAAATCCCTTCCCAAAGGCATTCCCCGAATACTTTATCAACCGCGTTAAGTCTGCCGATATCCTCAGCGAAAATGATGATACCTTCGCTATCGGCCAGGGCGGCGCTGTGTACTCCGCCGGTGTTTTTGAATATCTGGGAACGATCCTGAAACTCCTTCATCAATTCGAAAATACGGGATGATGGAATCGCCATCTCAGAATCCACTGCTTCCTGGTTCATGGCATCGGCGAAGGAGTAAAGCATAGTTCCTTTACCGCAACCCGAGGTGATAAATCGCTTGAACACCATGTCCGATCCCATAACCGGGTCTTTGGCGGTGTTAACTCTAACCGATCCCCTCTCTTCATTGAGGAGGACTTTTTCGATGTCGTCCTTGTTTTTAATCAAACCTTCAGAGGCCAGGAACCCGATGGCCAGGTATTTCAGTTTGCTGGGTGAACAGAGCATGGTGGCCAGTTCTTCATTATTGAAGATGATGGTCAATGGGAATTCAGCTACTACCACATCGTCTTGTTTGACTCTTTCTTTTTCGGTTACCCGATATACTGATGCTATTGAGGTTTCTTCTGTCATGATCTTTTGCTGCCAGGAATTATTGATCCGGCGATTAAACATTGTGTGTCATTCCGGCCTCCGAGCCGGAATCCACTTCCTTGCCACCCATCTGGATTCCCGCCTTCGCGGGAATGACATGTATTTGGGAACTTAATTTCCTTTTAGTTGCCAGTTTAATAATCTCTGGCGATCTGGCCTACATTCGTGATATGGGAACTCCTGCCTGTACTTTTCCACCATTGATAACCCTGGCAAAAATGCCCTCCGTGGGCATGATGCATTCGCCTACCTGTTTGTAGATGGCGCACTTGGTGTGACACTCCTTACCTATCTGGCTTACCTCAAGAAGTACCTCATTGCCAACTGACAGCCTGGTGCCGATTGGCAGCGAAACCAGGTCAATCCCCTCAGTAGTGAGGTTTTCAGCGAAATCACCGGGATTTAATTCCAAACCAAGGTGCCGCATCTTTTCAATGCTTTCCATGGCTAGCAGGCTTACCTGTCGATGGGTATTACAATCGGCATGGGCATCATCTGCAAGTCCTTCCTGTTCCTTGAAGATGCCCTCCGTGATCGGTTCTTTCCTGGTGCCCTTTTTGTCGCTGCGGCACACGGCGATAACTTTTGCCATTATCTCCTCGCTTACAGTTTGGCCCCGCATCCTGGGCATTCCTTAGCGTCTCTGGCAACTACCTTTCCACAATCGGGACAGGTGTGTAATTCTATTTGACATGGCTTACAATAGGGAGCTTCCCCTGTTTCGAGATCATCTCCACAATTCGGGCATGAACAGGATTCGTGATCGCCTATTTCGGCAGGATGTGACTCTTTTTGCTCCATGGCCGGTTTTTCGCCCCTCTGCCTGCCTTCGTAATCGGCAATAGCCCTACTCAAAGCCTGGGCTCCAAGATTTGAACAATGGAATTTTTGCTTGGGCAAACCGCCAAGTTCATCAGCGACCATTTGGGGAGTGATCTCTTTGGCCTCCTCGATTGTTTTGCCTTTGGCCATCTCGCTAACCATGCTGGAAACGGCAATGGCGGCCCCGCAACCGAAAGTCTTGAATTTAACATCGCTAAGGCGGCCTTCATCCACCTTGATGTAAAAGGTCATCATGTCTCCGCATACGGGATTGCCTTCCTCTCCAACGCCATCGGCATCCTCTATCTCCCCAACATTACGGGGATTCATGAAATACTCCATTACTTTTTCACTGTAAGCAGGCACCTTAACTTCCTCCTTTCTGGCTCTTCAAATACTTATCATACAGCGGCGATATCTGCCGTAATCTTTCGACAATCGGGGGGAACGCCTCTATCACATAGTCGATATCTTCAACCGTGTTTTCCACTCCGATAGTAAACAAAAGTGATCCCTGGGCTACTTCCGGGGGATAACCCATCGCATTGAGCACATGTGAAGATTTTAACATTTTTGAAGTGCATGCTGAACCACTGGCGGCCGCAATGCCCACGTTTTCCAGGAAGGCCAGCATAGCCTCGCCTTCGATGAAGTTAACACAAAGGCTCACATTTCCGGGAAGACGATTAGTGGGATGGCCGGTCATATTGATATGCTCAATTTTCTTACTGAGGCCTTCTCTCAGTCTATCTCGAAGCCCGATAATTTTTTCGTTTCTGGATTGCATTTCCTGTTTTGCCAGTTCGGCGGCTTTTCCCAACCCGGCTATCCCAGGCACATTGTGGGTGCCGGACCGTTTATCGGATTCCTGTACTCCGCCTTCCATCAACGGAATTATCTGGATACCCCGGCGCAACCACAGCGCTCCTGCTCCGGTCGGCCCATAGAACTGGCTGGCTGCCAGTGTTAGGCAGTCAATGCCTAAATCCTGGACGTCAACCGGGATGGTTCCCGCAGTGGCTATGGCATCGGTATGGAATACGGCACTTGATTCTTTGACATATGCGGCGATTTCCTTGAGCGGCTCGATGGTGCCGACTTCAACGTTTGCATGCATGATCGATACCAGTGTGGTATCGGATCTTAAATTTCGTTTCACCTGTTCTGGGTCTACCATGCCGTACTCATTGACCGGGATGTAGGTCACCTCGAAGCCGAATTTCTCCAGTGTTCGAGCTGGATGCAATATGGAAAAGTGTTCAATGGCGGATATGATGACATGTCGTCCCCTACCTCTCCGGGCGACTGCCAGGCCTTTGATTGCCATATTATTGGATTCTGTGCCACATGACGTGAAAACGATCTCATTTGCAGGAGCGTTTATAAGGCTGCCCACCTGCGTGCGGGCTTCCTCAATGGCATCGCTTGCCCGGCTGCCTCTATCTCCAAACGAAACCGGGTTGCCGAACCACTCCCGGCAATAGGGTACCATAGATTCATGCACTCGCGGATCAATCGGTGTAGCTGAAGTGTTATCCAAGTATACATCTCTCATATGAATCCTCCTTGCTCATCGAGGTGATTTTATCTTTGCTCCATTCCCATATCGATGACTTCGGTCACATTCAACTGGTTTATAATTATACACCAAAATTATCCCGAAGAATCATAGATACTTCCTTAAGGTAAAAGAATGCTTGTTCTACAATCCTTTCCTCGATGCTTGAGATGGCGCAACTCCCTTGTTTATCACCGCAACTCTCCTCATCCGAAACGACCAGCCCGATGTTTTTCAAACAACACCTCGCCGGGGCAACCAGTGATTGGCTGGCCAGCTGTTTGATGGAGATATCAGAATTGGTGGCGACCACTTCCCAGTAATCCGTTACCCGCTTGGCCAGCATCTCCGGATTTTCCTTAGCTAACATCGTGGAATCGGTGGGGATTATGCCCCAGGATATCACTCCTCCGGACTTGATGAAATTGGCAACTGCATCGGCATAGCCTTTGGGCATCATCTCAAGCTGATATGCATCGAAGGAAACCATGTCCAGACCCAGTTCCAACAGATAGGGCAGGTTGACGTTGGCACACAGGTGGATGGCCTTTAGACCTTCAATACCGGCCATGAAATTGCGGTAGTCTTCTTTAGCCTGAACGTCATTGTAGCCGGAAAGCGAATTGAAGACCCATCCCAGGCCCGGTTCATCCACCCAGACAAAGGCGTTCTTGTTTTGCCGGCGCATTTCCTGACACTGTATATTTACTTTCCGCTGTATGAAATCATACAAAAGCGCCCTGACTTCTTCGTTGTAAATAATGGGCCTCAGATTTTCATCGACGATCTTAAAACCGAAGCTGACTGGCCCGGTGGATTGTCCTCTGATCGATGGGTATCCGGAGAGGTCTTCCTGTAGGAATCGGTGAAACACCACCGAATATTCTGGGCTCAGGGCGAAGCTTTCTGGCTGATCCATCATCTCGGAGTAAGTGCTAATATCATCCATGAATTTTGAGGTATCGAAATTGACCCGCTCGTTTTCGAC
>JABHWQ010000125.1 GCA_018657655.1 Chloroflexota bacterium
GATCGTCATGGTGGCAGGATATGGCTGGAATCTGATCCTGGAAAAGGGTCTGTATTTTATCTTACTATTCCCAAAAAACAGGGTATGAGTGATGCCTAGTAACACAAATAATGGACAACCTTTTCAGATATTGATGGTGGATGACAGTCCCGGTGATATACGTCTGGCCCAGGAAGCTTTTAGAGAGAGTAAGACCGCAAATGAAATGCATGCCGTGGAAAATGGCATAGAAGCGATGGCTTACTTGCGCAATCAAGAAAAGTACGCTGATGCGATTCGTCCTGATTTGATACTGTTGGACCTCAATATGCCTGGGAAAGATGGTCGCCAAGTACTGGAAGAGATAAAGGCGGATGATGATCTGAGGCAAATACCGATTATCGTCCTTACAATATCAAACCAGGAATCGGATATAATCAATGCTTATGATCTTCATGCTAATTGCTACATCACCAAGCCCATAGATCTTCACCGGTTTATTGAAGTGGCAACCGCCATAGAAGATTTCTGGCTAACCATCGCGAAGCTCCCTCGGAGGTGAAAAATGAATGCCGAATATGTAAGAAAACTACTGCTAGTTGAAGATAGTCCCGGAGATGCACGGCTCATTGCGGAAATTCTAAACAGAATAGGTGATATCGAAATGGTAACCGCGAGCACTCTCTCAGAGGCGTTGGAATACCTCCGAGAGCAACAGTGGGATGTGATTTTGATGGATTTGGGCTTGCCCGATAGTGAAGGGATTGAAACCCTCGAAAAGGTTCAAACTATATCCCAAAAAGCATGTGTAGTGGTTTTGACTGGAATCGAAAGTGAAGAGATCGGAACGCAGTCAATTCGGCAGGGAGCGGACGATTATCTGGTCAAAGGGTATGTTGATGAGCGGGCGCTATCAGCCTCTTTGAGATATGCTGTTGAGCGCAAAAACGCGAGGGAAGTGCTCGAAGAAAGTGAGCTCAACATGGCAAAAGCCCAGTCGATTGCGCATGTGGGTAGCTGGGAGTGGGATATCAGCAGGGATGCGCTGTATTGGTCGGACGAATTGTATCGTATCTTCGGACTGATCCCGCAAGAGTCTGCTTCTACTTACGAGGCTTTCATCAACACCATTCATCCGAACGATAGAAAATATGCTGAGCAGAAAATCAGAGAGGTCTTTAGTAGTAAGAAATCCTATTTCAGTACTCATCGCATCGTTCGGCCGGATGGGTCAGAGCGGGTTGTCGAAGAGCAGGGTGAACCATCATTAGCTGAAGGTGGGACGATAGCCAAAATAGTGGGAACAGTTCAGGATATCACTGATCGCACGCAGGCAGAGCAAGCATTGGAAGAAAGCGAGGAGAAGTATCGAGGCATCACCGAGAGGAGCTTCGATATGATCTTCACACTAGACGTTGATGGCTTTCTTACCTATGTTTCGCCAGTGGTTGAGAAAGTACTATGCTATAAACCCGAAGCAATATTGGGCAAACACTTCTCTGAGTTACTTGTTGACAAAGAATCGCCTGAAGTCATGAATTCATTAGAGCAAACGACTAAAGGTATTCAGGAGGAAACCATCGAGTTGGCCCTTTTCAGAAAAGATGGCACTATAGCTAACACGGAGCTTTCTCCATCCTCGATATTCAAAGAAGGACAGGTAATCGGTGCTCAGGGCATCTTCAGGGATATCACTGATCGCAAACGAGCGGGAGAAGCCTTGATATTGAGATTGCAGATGGAGTCGACAATTTCAGCGGTCTCACCACGTTTCGTTGGCGGCAGGAACATCGATGAATCTATTAATGACTCACTGGCCGATGTCGGCCGGTTGAGCGGTGCCTCCCGTGCCTATCTGTTTCTGCTGCGCAATGGTGGAGACATTATGGATAATACCCATGAATGGTGTGAAGACGGAGTGGCCCCTGAGATAGATAATCTGCGGGGGCTTCCCACTGAAACGTTCCGATGGCGGATGGCAAAATTGCGAGAGGGAGAGACCATCCACATCCCCGATGTTTCAGAGATGCCCCCGGAGGCAATTGCTGAAAGAGAACACATTAAAAACCAGGGTATGCGCTCTCTGATTATTATACCTGTAAATACCGGCAGTGAACTGGCAGGGTTCATGGGGCTCGATAGCGTAACCGTTGCGGGTAGATGGACAGAGGAAAATATCATGCTTCTCCGCATTGTTTCAGAGGTGGTAGGGGTTGCATTAAGCCGCAAGCGGGCAGAGGACGAGACCTTGCGCCGGGCTGAATACGAAGAGTTGATAGCGACGCTTTCAACTGACTTTATCAGCCTTCCTCTGGAGGAGATCGACGCAATCACAAA
>JABHWQ010000486.1 GCA_018657655.1 Chloroflexota bacterium
CCACAAAGGTGAGGAACCGGTTATCTCTGGCGCTGATGGGATTTGCAACATATTCTTCACTCACTGTAACATGCAATGTGCATTTTGCCAGAACTATCAAATCAGCCGAAATAATCGTCATGCGCCGGATCACGAGATAGGTCTCGAAGATGTTGTAACGCAGGTTGAGAATATCCTCGATACAGGCGTTAATGCGGTGGGATTTGTATCGCCTTCGCACTGTATCCCACAGATGGAAGTGATCATCCGGGCGCTGGAAAGTAAGGGCAGGAAGCCGGTCTATGTGTTTAATACCAATGCCTATGATAAGAAGGAAACAATAGAATCTCTTGATGGTATTGTCGATGTCTATTTGCCCGATTTGAAATATATGGATAGCGATTTGGCCCGTCGATATTCTGACACTCCAGATTAGCCAAGTATTGCCGCGATGTCAATTAAAGAGATGTTTCGTCAAAAGGGATCGAATGTAGTTTTGGGAGACGATGGGATTATCGAATCGGGACTGATCGTCAGGCATTTGGTTTTGCCGGGGCAGATTGAGAACAGCAAGCAGTGCTTGAGGTTCATTGCTGAAGAGCTTTCCACCACGGTCTATGTTTCCTTGATGGCCCAATATTATCCTACAGCGGAAGTGTCCGGCCATTCCGAATTGGGGGGATTCCTGATTCAAGAAGAGTACAATGAGGTGCTGGAAGAATTCCACAGGCTCGGTTTTTATCGTGGATGGGTACAGGAATTGGAAAGCCAAGTGTACTTTCGACCGGATTTTGAACATGCAGATGTTTTTAAATAGGGATTCAAAATTTCACACCCCTACTTTTTATCACTATGGGTGTATTTGATTACTTGAACTTTTTCAACGGTGATTAGTCCCTCTTCAACTACTTCGTCCAAAAATGGCCATAGTTTTTTTAGATTCTCTTCGGTATCTACTATTTCGATAATAACCGGCATATCCTCGGAAAGGCGTAACACCTTTGCGGTATGTAGCCGGCTGTTGGCGCCAAATCCCATGATTCCCCGCAGGACTGTTGCTCCGGCAAGGTTCAATTCCCGGGCTTTAAGCACAATCTGTTCGTAAAGGGCTTTCCCTTTGTAGTGATCTGTCTCACCGATAAAGATTCTTAGTAAGTATCCTTCTGAAGGCAATTTCATAGTTTAAACCTCCCTGTGGCACTACTCATCTGAAGAGATTAGCCACATATCTTGAACTCGCAAATCCCAGGAAGCAGAGGACAATGCATCCGATATTGCTGATTAGAATGTTAGTAAGCGCAAGCTTTATTTCGCCATCACGAAGCAGGTTAAGGCTTTCAAGGCTATAGGTGGAAAACGTGGTAAAGGCACCCAGAATACCGATGAAAAGGAAGGTTTTGATATTGGGAGAAACGGTTGTTCTTTCGAAAGTGCCCCACAGGAAACCGATAATAAATGAACCGAGAAGATTGACTGTCAAAGTCCCCCAGGGGAAAGTGCCATTCAGGTATCGATGGGGAATGCCGGAAATCCCGTATCTTAGGAGCGCTCCGATGGCTCCGCCAAACGCGATATACAATAACTTCATTGTGATCATGTTCTCTGCCTAAACTATGTTACGCAGTACAGGGGCGGATTGTCCACTTTTCCTTGATCATTGTGGGAAAAGCTTGCCAATTGTCTGTTCAACATCTTTCAACCATGAATTTCGGTCTTCTTCAGTACTGGTAACAACAACACTGTATGTCCTTCTGTGAAAATCTGTGATGCCACACAAGCCAAAAATACAGTTTCCCCACAATATCTCAAGCGGATCGCCGAATACCTCCTGTTCCCTTCTTTTCGAAGTATTTGCGGTGTTGAACACCAGTGCAACTTTCGCCTTCAATAATCCCACGGGAATGCCCTCACCGGAATCTCCCTCGGCGAATTCATAGGCGATTCCCGGACGCATTACTCTATCGATCCATCCCTTCAGGATCGCCGGTGGTTGTCCCCACCAATTGGGGTGCACGATGATGATCCCTTCAGCAGATGATATCTCATCGCAGTGTTGCTGAATCATATGATCCAATGTTACATCTCTGGGAATTTCTGCGCCGGGAAGGATCGGGTCGAACCTCTCATCGTAAAGATCGTGGAAAACAGGCGTATGCCCATTTTGTTTCAGTGACCGGATAACTATCTGGGCAATGGCGTGGTTGAAACCTCCTTTTCGAGGGTGTGCCAGGATTACCAATATGTTCATTGTGTTTGCTATGCCTTCTCTTTGCCGAACAGTTTCTCTGCCGGACAACCGATTTCCCTTTGTTTGCAGTACTTGCAGGCAAAGTTACCCCTGACAATCGCATTGCCCCCAAAAGAGAGGGCGATCAAAATCAGGAGTAATACCAGATAAAGTGCTGAGAAGTCGGTCACCGCAATGAAAACCCCTACTGCTATGGGAATAAGCGAGACCAGAAAATCGGGTAATAATTGAACCCAGGTTATTTTATCGGCAGCGAAGTTTTGAGGGTTTCCCTTCTTAAAGAACAAGGCACAAAGCTTCCCTTTGCCAAAGGCACAGACTTTGCCGTAATAATAGCAATTCACGCAGCTTCGCCTCAGGACTCTGGCTTCCAACCATAGAACATAGAGCAGGTACGGAATGATTAGCCAAACGAACAACGATGCCAGTATATAGGCTCCAATACCATAGATGGATAGTGACATAAAGTTGGAGAGAATCACTATCTGTATGGGGTAATTCTCATGGCACTCGACTTCGGACATGGTTTGCTATTTCCCGCATTACTTTAGGATTGAGTCCGGTGGTTCCAAATGAAACGAAGTTTGTGTTTGTGTTTAAATATCAATGCGGTAAGCCAAAATGCCATGCCGATTACAATCGCTCCAGCCACAGCATCAAGGATGAAGTGGTTGGCTGTTGCGGTGATGCCGAAAAACATGGCAATTGGTAATATTATTGCCAGCGTCCGACCGAAGCGTGATCGGGTCATCCACAGTATTCCAGCGCTGACCATTACAGTCCATCCGAAGTGAAGGCTGGGCATAGCCGCAAATGGGTTGTAAGTATTC
>JABHWQ010000122.1 GCA_018657655.1 Chloroflexota bacterium
ACATTGCTACTGTGCGTATAGAACAAGGCAAAGCTCAAGTGAAGGCGATGGATGGTATGCGCCGTGGGGGGGATGATTTTGACAGAATCATGGTAAATCAAGCCGTGGGTCAGTTTCTCAAGGACTACGATGTAGGACTTTCATCAGATGATCTTATTGAGCATCCTCAATTGGGGCCACAACTCAAACTACTAGCAGAGCAGGCTAAAATCGAACTTAGTGAGAACAATGAGGCGCATATATCGCGCTTCAATTTCCTGTCTGGGAAGGCTTTGGATTTTGAGATTACACGGAGGCTATTTCAGGAATGGATCGAGGATGATGTCGAGCGTGCTATCGGATGCTTGCGAAGAGCTATCAGGGATACGCACATAGCCGAGAGTCTGGTTGATCCCATCCTGTTATCGGGAGGAACCTGCAACATCCCCTTGATCCAACTCCGCATGGAACAGGAACTCGGGGCAGATCGGGTGATTACACGGCTACCCTTTGTCACCCGAAGAAGGGAAACCGCACCGGAGGAGGATGTAAGCCATGCGACAGCCATCGGTGCTGTCCTATTGGCTGTATTTGGTGCTCATCCCACACTTACCTATGACGTGGGTGTGCGTGTCGCCGATGCCCGGGGCATTCAAGATTCTTTCCACCCGATTTTCCCTAAAGGTCGGGCACTAGATTTCGATGAGCACAGGGAAGAATTCTTCATCACCGATACGCGAACAGGTGTAGCACGTCTGCTTTTATGCGAATTGGTCGATGCCGATGCAGAGCCTGAAGGACGATTGAAGCGCATCATTACCATTCCGATTGACCGAACCGAGACGCGCATTGATGTGAACTTCCGGATGGGACAACATCTGGTAATGGATGTCTCAGGTTCAGGACGAGTTGCCCCCTGTGATAGTAGAGAAACCAGAACTTTCCTCCATGATTTGAGCTTTGCCTTTGAAATCCCGGAAAATCCCACCGAGATTCTGAACTAGGGGCCATTATGCTGACTAACCTGAAAGTCAAATCCAATTTGCTGCCAGGGCGGCATTATCAGGAGAGATTTGACCAACTATCCGCTATGGAACTCCGATCCATCAAGGATCGCCTTCCTTTGATGCACATCTCATTTACTCCCGGAAGATACTCGCTGACGCCTAAACAAGCGGCTGAATGGGATGCCCGGCTCTTCTGGGGTGATGAGACAGTCTCGATGAAGACAGGTGACATGGCCACCAAATGGGTGAGGGATCTGGTTCACCAAGGGGTGCAAAACTGGAAGGAATACAGAAAGAATCTTCGGAAAGAACTGGCCTTTGAGTGGCTGTGGCTTTTTGAAGAGCTGAGAGCTATTGATGGAGAAATTCCTAGAGAGATAGAGGCGATCATCGGAGAGTTGACGAAGTTTCTACTTGATAGGAATTATTCTGAACCAACTATCCGCCAGCGACTCCATGCTTTCAATCCCCGTGCTTTCCAGATGAGAAAAGACTGATGCCCATCGAACCCATCCAACTCTCTCAGGCTATAAAAGAGCGATTCCGGCGATATTTGACCACTACCTTCAAGGTCGGGAGTGGGTATCCAGATCTGGCAGAGCAGCTCGAAAACGCTATCCATAGCCCGGATCGACTGTTTCGGGGACCTTATCTTCAGGGATTGCCTCCCTACATACGGGAAGAATCAATCCGGAATCTGGTCGATCAGGATATTCTTCCCAAAATAATCGAAGAAATCCCTTTTCTCAGCGATCCAACTCAGCTCCTCTACAGCCACCAAAGCCAGGCCATTCGTCGGCTGAGGGCCGGTCGGAACGTGGTTGTATCGAGTGGCACAGGCAGTGGAAAAACCTTGTGCTTCCTCATGGCTACTATCACTGAGGTGCTTGAGAATCCTGCTCCTGGTGTGCACACCATGTTGCTGTACCCAATGAACGCACTGGTGCAGGATCAGCTCAAGGTAATACGACATCTATTGAAGGATACGCCTCAAGTTCGCTTTGGTCGCTATGTGAATGTCCATATCACCCCTGAAAGAGAGAGAGATGCACGACGGCTACATCCGGAAGCTTTGGAGCATGAGGTAGTATCCCGAGAGGTTTTTCGCGAGACTCCACCTCATATTCTCATTACCAACTTTGCCATGTTGGAGTATCTGCTCCTCCGGCCGGATGACAGCCCCCTTTTCCATGGTCCGTGGCGTTTTGTCGTTTTAGACGAAGCTCATACGTATTCAGGAGCTAAGGGAAGTGAGGTTGCTCTGTTGTTGCGCCGTTTGCGCGCTCGAACACGAGGGAATGCAGACGATCCCATACAGTACATTGCCACCAGTGCGACTATAGGCG
>JABHWQ010000427.1 GCA_018657655.1 Chloroflexota bacterium
ATCGGAGTTCATTTTGTGGCGAAAAATGCGGCGGAATTCTTAGGATACCTGTTGAGCCTTGATAACTGATGTGCATGATTTGGAAAGGTGCAAACTGATGAGGGATGTTTACTTTGAAGATATTGAGCCTGGGGAAAAAGAGACAGTAAGCTACTATGAAGTAACCAAGGATGACATAATTGAATTTGCGCGCAAATATGATCCCCAACCGGTGCACGTAGACGAGGCAGCGGCAATGGCTTCTACTCACGGGGGGCTTATTTCCAGCGCGTGTCATACAATGGCTTTGAGCGCTGTGTTGCTCAATCAACGTCAAAGGCGAGTGGCTATCATTGCAGGAAGTGGTTGGGATGATGTTAGATTCCCCAACCCGGTTCGGCCGGGGGATCGACTTATCGTTACAGTGGAATGCACTGAGAAGCGTGAATCGAAAAGCAAACCGGACCGTGGAGTAGTACGGTTTAGAATCATGATGGAGAACCAATTCGGTATGCCGGTACTCACCTACAAAACCACTGTAATTACCGCTAGACGGCAATAAATCAGCGCTTGAATAGTTGGATAACACGTGAACTTTGAATACAAAAGTCTCGTCCTGATTGAAGAGGCACTGAGGCGGCTGGACAAAGGGTTTTCGAACCTTCCGGCCAGTGATATAGATTACGATGTTGAGGCTTTGAGCAACGTCATCTCTGAAGTGGCGGATCGGCTACAGGACAACTTCCCTTATTTCCACCCGTACTATGCCGGTCAAATGTTAAAACCCCCGCATCCGATCGCTCGTCTGGCCTATATGCTTTCACTGTGGATCAATCCCAACAATCATGCCCTGGATGGTGGCCGGGCCAGTTCGGCTATGGAAAAAGAAGCGGTGGCCGAAATAGCCAGCATGTTCGGATGGACCACTTTTATGGGACACCTTTGTGGCGGTGGAACTATGGCTAATCTGGAAGCATTGTGGGTTTCGAGGCAACTCAAACCTGGTGCCAGGATTTTGGCTTCTGAGCAAGCTCATTATACCCATCAAAGAATATCGGGCGTTCTGGGGATGGAATTCGAGGCAGTTCCATGTGATAGCCGAGCCCGGATGGATATTGGTGCCCTTCGCCATATTCTCGAAAAAGGTGGTGTCGGCACTGTGGTGGCCACCATCGGCACCACAGGAACCGGTTCGGTTGATCCTCTGCAGGAAATACTCAAATTGAAAGAAAAGTATGGATTTCGTTTGCATGCAGATGCTGCTTATGGAGGATATTTTACTCTTGTTGATAATCTAAGCGCTATCACCAAGGAAACCTATGATTGTCTGAGTGAAGTAGATTCTATTGTTATCGATCCGCACAAACATGGACTACAACCGTATGGATGCGGGTGTGTTATGTTCAATGACCCGAGGGTTGGAGCCTTGTACAAACATGATTCGCCATATACCTATTTCAGCTCGTCTGAACTCCACCTTGGAGAAATCAGCCTGGAATGTTCTCGGCCCGGAGCGTCTGCTGTGGCGTTATGGGCCACGCAAAGGTTGTTACCATTGGTCCATAGCGGGGAGTTTTCAGAAAGCTTATCCAAATCGAGGGAGGCAGCGCTCTCGTTTTATGGAAAGCTGTTGAATGATCCCAGGTTCAAAACAGTATTTGAACCGGAATTGGACATAGTAATTTGGGCGGTGGCCGCGAAAAATACCAGTGAAATATCGGATCTTTCACTTAGAATATTCGATGTTGCGGCTTTACATAATCTACATCTCGCGACATTTAACTATCCCTCGGCATGCCTGAAAGGTATCTGGAATGATGTTGATTTCGACCGGGATAGTGTCACCTGTTTGCGGTCCTGTTTGATGAAACCCGAACACGAGGACTGGCTGGATCGTATCTGGGCCATACTGGATGAAGTGACGAACGAGGTAACGAGGAATTATTGATATAAAGCTGGATTAGAGAGAATATAGCTCTGAGAACTTGCATCTTACCGGGGTGTGCAAAGGGCAGTGGGGAGTGGCGTTCTTTGAACCGCTATCGATGAGTATGGTGGTAAAGAAAGATGGATGCCATTTACAGAGAAGAGCGTTCTGAAATAACGCAATCCCTAAAATCAAGCAAGTCTGCGGATAACGTGAACAGCGTTGTCATCAAGTTTTATGAACGGCTATCCGGCAGACTCAGCGATATTGTCAGGGAAAACAATCTGCCGATTGCGTGCCACAAAGGATGCAATTATTGCTGTCATTTAAGGGTGGAAGTTCGGGCGCACGAGGTATTCACGATCGCAAGATTTATTCAAAAAACGTTCACTCAGGATCAAACACGATTGTTGCTTGATCGAATCCGAGATACCGTGGAATCCATAACAGGGCTCACCCGTGAGGAACATTTCGCCAAGAACATTGAATGCGCTTTGTTATCACGGGGAGCATGTTCAGTGTATGAGGTGCGTCCTTCCATGTGTCGCAAGCACCATTCCATTGATGTTGAACAGTGCAAACGCACGTTTGAAACCCCCCATGATTTGGCTATTCCACCTGTCGGGCATCAACTGCTGATTCAGTCCACAAGGACGGCCGTTCTCGGATTCAGGGATGGGATGGAAAAAGCGGGGCTTGATAGTACACTCTATGAATTGAATAGTGCGGTTTTGGCTGCGTTGAAAAATCCGGAGTGCGGGAAGAAATGGAGGAAAGGGAAAAAGGCGTTTCCCAAATACGCGGAGGCGTTGCCTGCAATGTAAGAATTAGAAGTATATGCATCTACTCAAGACGATGGCTGAAAACGGAGGTGCTGTCCATGTGACTTTCTATGTGCAGGTTGATTGGCTACAACTAATGAGTTTGTAACTGCTGGAGGATTGATTTGAGAAAAGGTATTTTGCTAAGTTTGCTAATCACGTTGTTTTTATTAACTTCGTTACCTGCATGTGGAGGAGGAAGTAGTGATGATGATTCAGCGGTTACTTCATCTCCAACGAAAGGAGCGGAGGAAACGTCTGCACAAGCGGAGACAAGCGGGAAAGAAACTCCGGCCAGTGAAATCGATGATCCCGAACTCCTAGCGCTCCTTAATCCGGAACCGATTCCCGAGCGCTTGCCAACAAGCTTCGATCTCATCGACGAAGCATTCGAAAATGGTGCCATTACAGAATCTCAGGCGATGGGGCTGCGACTTATAGGTGGTTACGAACCGGAAAAGTTACCCCCTGAATATCAAGGCGAAACCTTTACTTCCAGAAGTAATTTCCAGCTGGCTGTAAAATGGCTCAATGAAAATTGGGACACACTGGATTCTACTACTCAATCTGATCTATTGCCTTACCATGTCCTACCCAATGATCCCAGAAGTTATGCCAATCAACCGGTCGCTAATGCTGGTTTACAGTTTCAATTGGTAAACTACACGACGGCTTGCGATCCAAGCACGCCGTGGACTTCCATCACCGCCACAATTCCCGCCATTGAGGACCCAATATTCCCCGTACCTGAGAGAAATGCTCTAATTCACTACTGTCAGGGAGACTCTACAGGTGAGCAACAGGCCGAATGGATTCGAGAGGCCTTCATTCAAGCGTATCATAGCCATTCCGAACTTTTGGATGTGGAACTTGATGAAGATGTCTGGATTTTTATTCAGCCTCTCAGAGAATATGGTTATCAGGATATGCTGAATCTTGGAGGAACCCTTCGTTCGGTGATCGGCATTCGTCATGGCCTGGATGAACAGTACACCATGGCCACCACAGCCCATGAGTTGTTCCACTCCTTCCAGGAAATGTTCGATATGAACTATCGAACCACCGAAGAAATCTGGCTGGCGGAAACCACAGCTACCTGGTCTGAACATTATGTTTATCCTGACTGGAATACTGAACATCTCTATTTGAATGGCTTTTTCGAGGATCTGGATAAAAAGATGATCGGGGAAGCCGGAAATCGCGAGTATCATGCCTATCCCTGGTATCTGTACCTTACTCAGTGGTTTGGCCATAACGAATTGATTAAAGAACTCTGGGAAACCCAGCAGCGACGCACCGTACGTGAAACCATTATGGATCATGAATACTGGGATGTGGCTTTTCACGAATTTGCCCGTTGGAGCTGGAACCAGGAACCGGTTCAGCATTTCAGGGATGATCCGGAATTTCCCGGAGATCCGCTTGGGACTGAGTCATATCGGTTTTATGTGGTTTTACCTGATGAAGAAGAGGAAGTCCCTGTTATTCTCGAAGGTCTCTCGATGTTCTACTATTCGATGGTTATCGATGATTTTGTAGAACGAGTGGAAATACGCTTCGAAGGCGAGGGAAATACTCAGCATCGTCGGCAGGCGTTGGTTCGCGTCGATGGGGCCTGGCATGTTGAAGATTGGACCAATATGGAGGAGCGCGTCTTCTGCCGCAACTGGGAACATGAGGAAGTGGAGGCCATCGTGCTGATTTATTCCAATTCAAGCTGGGATGATATCATCAGTGAGAATTTTACTATCGATACCACCGGTTTTTGCGAAGCCCAATGGCGCGGCTACACCAAAGTCACTACACTATATGAATTCTCGGAGGCCGGCACCGAACTGACGTTAAGTGGCGATTATACCGTACATACAAAAAAAGCCGCTCAGAGTTTGTAACTAATGACCTGCTGGTTCAGGATGAAGAAGGGAACTTCAAGGTCGAATCACTATTTGCTACCTACGAGTATCTCTTCAACGAAGAGACGAACTTTGAACGGGAATGCAGCTTGCTCTGGGAAAAAGAACGGGTGACCAAAGGGGGATCGGTCCATCTCGACTACACCAATGAAGGTTGGAAGCCCACACGGTTCAAAGTGCTGTTTAATGACGAAGACGAACCGATTGGCCTAAGAATAACTGCCTCTGCCGGTTCGGAGAACTATTGGATAACCGAACGCACCAACAAGGAGAG
>JABHWQ010000309.1 GCA_018657655.1 Chloroflexota bacterium
AATTTGAGTTTCCTGCCATGTTCACCGAACAGGAAATCGATCGCCTTGCTAATGAGCAAGTGACGCGGATGGGCGGAATGCAGATAGAGGATTTCTTACGATATCGTGGGATCACTGCTGAAGATTTCCGCAACGAACTCAGACCGATGGCCGAAAAGAGGGTGATGAGTTCATTACTGCTTAATAAAGTGCACGACGCCGAGAGCATTGAAGTTAGCGATGATGAAATCACCGCTGGGGTGGATCGACTAGTAGAAGAGGCGGGAGAGGAGCAAGGGGAAATGGTTCGAAAAATGTTCGAATCCCCGGAAGCTCGTGAGTCTATAACCGGTAGGCTCCTGACTGAAAAAACATTAAAGCTGCTCATAGAAATCGCCACAGCCGATAATAATGCGGCTGAAGAAGTCACGGAAACCGAAGACAAAAACGATCAATCCTCTGATGAGGCTGAGCCTGAGGTAGCGGAAAGCTCTGAACCAACAGTTCAAGCTGAAGATCCAAACCAGCAATCCACTAGTGAGGAGGATAGCAAATGATTGTTAGGCCTGAAAACATCATCCCAATGGTAGTAGAGAGCGGGTCCCGGGGGGAGCGCGCCTTTGATATATTTTCGCTCCTTCTCAAAGAGAGGATCATTTTTTTGGGTTCCCCTATCGATGATCATGTTGCCAATATAATTGTGGCTCAACTTCTATATCTGGAACGTGAAGATCCCGATAAGGACGTGAGTCTGTACATTCATAGTCCCGGTGGTTATGTTTCCTCTGGTCTTGCCATCTATGATACGATGCAGTTGGTTCGTTGCGATATTTCTACCATTTGCGTTGGGATGACTGCCAGTTTAGCTGCCATTCTCCTCGGCGCTGGTGCCAAGGGTAAACGCTATTCTTTGCCGCATGCCAAGATCATGTTGCATCAGCCTACCGGCGGTGTTGGTGGCCAGGCTTCGGATATAAAGATACAAGCGGAAGAAATCATAAAAACCAAGGTTATGCTTGCTGAGATACTAGCACAACACAGCGGGCGCAGTGTCGAAAATGTCCAGAAAGAAACCGAGCGTGATCGGTACTTGAGTGCGGAGGAAGCCAAGGAGTGGGGCCTGATTGATGAGGTCTTAAATAGGGAAAGCGGTGAGGGCGAAAAGGCTGACGAGTGAATTGGAGAAATCCAAAATGGAGAAGATGAAAATGTCTGATTTAATGCCCGTAACAATTGAATCTACTGAAGTAGGGGTGCTGGGCTACACCATTTACTCCCGTTTACTGAAAGACCGCATCATCTTTCTGGGTGGTGGAGTAGATGATGAGACGGCCAATCTGATTGTGGCGAAGATGTTGTTTTTGAGTCATGAGGATGCCGAAGCGGATATACACTTCTACATCAATTCCCCTGGCGGGTCGGTATCGGCCGGTCTCGCGATCTATGATACCATGAGTTCCGTGCGTTGCGATGTAAACACGTATTGCATGGGAATGGCGGCGAGTATGGGAGCAGTACTGTTACTCGGTGGTACCAAAGGCAAACGGTATGCTTTGCCTAACTCACGAGTGTTGTTGCATCAACCTTTGATGGGAACCATAACAGGCCCCGCGACTGATCTGGAGATACAGGCGGAGGAGATGTTGCGTATACGTGATCAACTTTACAAGATTATCAGTGAGCATACCGGCCAGAACATGGAACAGGTAGAGAATGATTGCGATCGTGACCACTGGATGGATGCCGGACAGTCGCTTGAGTATGGGGTCATTGACAAGGTACTGGATAAATTGCCCTGAATTAGGAAACCTCTGATCAAGTGAGCGGGAAATCCAACCAGAATAAATCCCTTCGCAAAACGATGGTTCAGACTGGTTTTTATGGATTGACTCTCTGAATACCCCCTTTCCAGGGGGATTTCCCGGGTTTTGGGCATACTACGCCCTTGTCATCAACAAGTGTTTGCGAACCAAGTACAAATTGGCTAACGCAAACAGGCTGAACACCTGTGCCGCATTCTTGAGTAAACCCTTGTATCTGACCTTCCTGTATCCCCATAGATGTTTGACCACTAGAAAGGCGT
>JABHWQ010000268.1 GCA_018657655.1 Chloroflexota bacterium
ATCGTTGTCACCAATGCCGGAGTACATGCTTTTCTGGTGGTCAAACATCTATGGGGATACAGGAAGGTCAGATACAAGGGGTTACTCAAGAATGCGGCACAGGTGTTCAGCCTGTTTGCGTTAGCCAATTTGTACTTGGTTCGCAAAGACTTGTTGATGACAAGGGCGTAGTATGCCCAAAACCCGGGAAATCCCCTTGGGGAAGGAGGTATTCAGAGAGTCAATCCATAAAAACCAGTCTGAACCATCGTTTTGCGGAAGGGATTTATTCTGATTGGATTTCCCGCTCACTTGATCAGAGGTTTCTTAGTTGATTTACGCCAAACTGCCAGCATAAGATGAGGCAACCTGCAACAAGACAAAAGCTATCATCGGGGTAATATCGATGGTTCCCCCTAACGGAGGGATGATCCTGCGCAATGGACCTATAATGGGTTCGGTTATCTGATGAAAGAAAGCTACGAATTGATTGCCAGGTTTGGCAGGGAACCATGACATTACGGCCCGGATAAGGATACAAAACGCAAGCACCTGGAACAGCATCTCGAAAAACGTTGCAAAAAAGCTCATTTCTGCTCCCTTCCCAGAGCTTGTGCTTTCTCATAAGCAGCTACAACCGCTTGAGTGAGAACTGCACGCAATCCCCCATCTTCCATCTTGAACAATCCTTCAGCAGTGGTTCCGCCGGGAGAGGTTACCATATTCTTCAATTCCGCTAAATGTTTATCACTGGCTTGGGCAAAAAGTGTTGACCCCAGAACAGTTTGAAAGACAAGCTCAGATGCCGTAGCGCGAGGCATACCAATATGTACCGCAGCATCAATTAATGCTTCGAGTATAACAAAAACATACGCAGGCCCACTGCCGCTAACGGCTGTAGCCATATCGATATATTTCTCATCATCAACATAAATCTCCTTGCCCAGCGCCGCCAATATGGTTTGAGCCATATCTTTTTGGGGCTGCCGAACCGAGTCCGTCCCGGTCCACACACTAATCCCTTGACCGATCTGTGCCGGAGTATTAGGCATGACGCGAACAATCGAACGATGAGTCAACAGCATATTTATGGTATCTATCTTGGTCCCCGCCATTATGGAAAGGATCAACTGATCATTTTGGATTCTGCCCCGAAGATCCTCAGCCAAATGTGATATGACTTGAGGTTTTACAGAGAGCACGACCACATCTTTATCTTTGACGGCTTCCTGATTACTTGAAGTGCATTGAACACCGTATTTAGCCCCCAGATCCGTAAGGCGATTTTGCGCTATGTCGCTCACGGTGATATCACCCGAACCTGCCGAGCCTTTGCTGATCAAACCGGAAATGATGGCCTCCGCCATCACTCCGCCTCCAATGAAAGCAATCTTCATAGCTCAAATCCTCCGTTTACCAAAGATCGCCCGGCCAACCCTTACGATAGTGGCGCCTTCCTCTACAGCTACTTCAAAATCATCGGTCATTCCCATCGAGAGTTGTTCCAGTCCCAATGAATCTCTCAACTCTCTCAACTGACGAAAAACCGGGCGTACTTCCTCGGGATCATCCACCCAAGGGGCGATAGTCATCAAACCTTTTATTTCCAGGTGCGGCATTTGGGTAATTTTTTTTATCGCCTGAGATATTTCGTTGACAGTAAATCCACCCTTACTGGCTTCATCGGCAACATTCACTTGCAGTAAAACCGGGAGTAGCCTTTCAGAACTATCGCTCAAAGACTTAGCAAGTTTCATTGAATCAACGCTCTGGATTATATCAAAAAGCCCCGCAGCTGTCTTTACCTTATTGGTTTGCAAGTGACCTACCATATGCCAGACTGATTTACTTCGCACATCCTGCAACTCTTCCAGTTTGTCTTTGGCATCCTGAACCCGATTTTCTCCAAAATTCCGGAGTCCGGCATTAAACCCATCACGGATAACCGAAGGTTCGATGGGTTTGGTTATGGCCACTAAAGTCACTTCGTTGGGAGAGCGCCCGGACCGCTCGCACGCCAAGGCAATACGACGGTTTACTTCTTCAATGTTTTCCTTAACACCCATTTTGATTTGCCCGTTCCAATTCGGTTCGAAGCCGTCCGATCTCTGTCCCGGAGTCGATCATCGACCAGGGTAATTGCTCATTGACTGGTATCTCTCGATGAATAGAATCAGGGTCCAAACCTGCTTTATGCAGTGCCTTTCGCCATGCGGAAAGGGTGACCTTGGGCATGCTATCCATAACCTCTCCCAATCGTGAATCACCCCGAGACAGCATTCCCTGTACCATACTCCATTCGAGACTATCTGCCTTTACTTCTATGCCTTTGCGATTCAGCCCCTTCTTGAGCAGGTCAAGACGCCTTTTCAAAATATGCGACGTAGCCATTGGCAACCACTGGAAAGGCGTGCCCGCTTTAGGGACAAAAGGTGTCACATTCAAGGTCAGCTGGATACCGGACCGATATTTATCAATAATCCCTTTAGTTGCGAGAGCTAAATCAACAATACTTACTATATCTTCCTCAGTCTCCGAGGGCAACCCAATCATAAAATAGAGCTTCATTTGTTTGAATCCGTGCCTGGCAACTTTATCCGCTGCGCTCCTGATATCATCTTCGGATACTCCCTTGCATATGACTCGCCGAAGTCTCTCCGAACCAGCTTCAGGAGCCAAAGTAACTGTCTTAGTGCCACTTTCAGCCAGACCCTGTAAAAGGACATCGGATAACGGTTTCATTCTTATGGAACTCACCGAGAAGTCCGCCCCCATTTCACGCAGACCAGTGACCAATTCTTCTATTTGCGGATGGTCAGAGATAGCAGCACTCACTAGACCCAGGCGTTTCCGGTACTGCAGGCCGAGCCTCGCCTGTTCCAGAAGGCTTTCAACAGGACGATATCGCATCGGGCGGAAATTATAACCGGCCAGACAGAAACGACATCCTCGGGAACAACCGCGAGCAATCTCCATGAGGTAAAGATCTCCGAGTTCTGTCTCACGTGTTAGCACAACTGAGGTGGTGGAAAAATCGCCAATGTTATTCGCAGCTTGGCGGGTCACCAAGTCGGTTCGAATCGCTGGAACATAAATACCCGGCACTCTGGCCAATTCCTGGAGCAATTCATCTCGAGACGACTCCATACCTTCCGCCAGAATATGGGCCACTTGGGGAATAATAGCCTCAGCTTCACCGATAGCAAAGCAATCAATAACGGCAGACAACGGCTCTGGATTTGCCGTCACGCTGGCTCCGCCGGCAATTACCAATGGGTGATATTCCTCGCGGTCAGCAGCAAAAACAGGTATGCCACTTGACTTCAGTAGTCGAACTGCATTAAAGTAGTCCAACTCATAAGAAAAAGAAAAGGCAAGGACATCGAAATCACCCAGTGGTCTTTGCGATTCCAGCGAAACTGGCTCATGCCCTTCCCAGAAAACTCTCTCACAGACAATTTGGTCATGTTGATTTAGAAGACCATAGACAGCATGGAATCCCAGATTGGACATACCCAAGAAATAGGAATTGGGATAAATGAGAGCAACGCTGATTTTGCCCCCTAAATCCTTGAATATTGTGCGTTCTTCTGAAGCGAGCTTACGCCTTGCTTCTTTAATCGTCTTCCAGTTCATTCCAACTCAAAAATACCCTATCATCTATTATTGAGCAATATTATATCGCTTCAAGATCAAGATAGCGAGCAAACACGAAGGTAGAAATAGGGAATTGGGCTATTGTACTAAGTAACTTGTAAGTATTATTATAGTGGGGGGAATTGTATCCACAGGTATAAACCTGCAGGTATGCAATACAGGGGAGGGGGAAATTGAAAGAAACAATTAAGGCTAATCAGGAAGAGAATGAGTTCCTGGAACAATTAGATGCACAGTTAGGGGGTAACATGTCAGATGAAGCTGTAGAAACACTGAAAAACAAGCTGGAAGAAGATGAATATCAGAAAATTACCAGAATTAATAATCCCAGACTGTACAAATTCCTCGCCAAATACATAGAGCTATGCAACCCCA
>JABHWQ010000293.1 GCA_018657655.1 Chloroflexota bacterium
AGTCGATATCCCCGGTCGACCCCGGGGCGATTTCTCGGCAGAAGGAGGATCCTGATCCTGATCCACCGCCTCAACCATCGGTGCCCAGGGAAACGTATCGGACCACAAACGAAGGGGATGATCCTCGGGTACGAAGTCGGCGACCACCAGACGAGGACCCTTTCCACCTAACCAGTGTTGTAACTGACGAACGATACCCATGCGTTTGCTCCTATCTCATGTGATCGTAACAAGATAAGAAGACATCGCTCACGCCGAAAATATCCGCCCGAATAAATTAGTGCCCACTACATATTCTAAGCCTGTATTTCTAGGCCAGCCCTTTCTACTTTGATTACGGATTTGGATTATTTTGTCGTTCCAAACAATATCCAGGTCTCCGAAAGGAAGCGGTGTTCTGTTCCACCGGTTTTGAGCTCGGTTTATCAGCCCCCCACGATACTCAAACTGAATGGTTCGATTTAGATCATCGGTCCCGAAATATTGAGTTCGTGTCGGAGAGAGAATCTGCCAAGCTTCGCTCTTCTTCCAATCACCAACATCAATGCCCAGAGACCTATTGAAACCTTTGAAATCGTTTTCTTTGAAACCCAGAAAATCGGCCATGTTTTGCTTCAATTTAGCTCGCAGTTCATCGTAATCTTCCCAAAAGACAACCTGTAGATCGCCCTCAGATCTTCCTCGGGCAACAGATGCCAGAATCTCATCGTCTCCAGGATTGGCAGCATCCGCACGGAACCCGTTGGCAAGTTCAAGCGCAACGCTTTCCTCATTGCTTGATTCTGTTGGGTCATCTTCATCTACGCGCATGCATACATTTAAAGGGGCAATGCAATCAGGATAGTTTTTATTTAACCATTCAATGATGTCAATAAATGGTCTTCCAGGGCCGATCGGCGGAAGCTGATTAGGATCTCCTACCAGAATCAACCTTGTCAGAGGTCCCATATCTAAAGCTCGTAGCAAAGTGCCGAATAGATCTACTGGAATCATTGAACACTCGTCGATGACAACGGTTGTTGCTTTATAAGAGTCTCTATCGCTGTCGTCTTTTAGAGCGAAAAGACCGGTCCTGAACCAACCCTGCTTCAAAAGGAATTGGTGTATAGTCATCGCATTCCGACCAGTCCTAGTAGAAAGACGCACCCTAGCCTTTCCCGTCGGTGCCAGCAGAAGGACAGGATTCCTACCCTCTCTTTTCTCAAGTTCATCCAGGAAAACTTTTAGCGTCGAGGTCTTTCCTGTTCCTGCCCCTCCAGTCAGTACGCTCAGTCTATGTAGGAAAAGTTTTTCCAAGGCTTGGGATTTTTCAATCAATGCAGCTTTTTCTTTTTTTGAACCCAAATTTCCAAAATTGGTCTCCAAAGCACTGAACCAACTAATTGGGGGATTCAATAGCTGGTTTTTACGTCTTACTCGCCGTTTCACCACTGTGGCAATGGTTTGTTCGAGAAACTGAAGCTGCTTAATGGCTATCAATTGTGGTTGACTGTCAAATGCTGTCCAAAGGCGCTCATTGGAGAATTCTTGCTCCGCCACAAGCACATCGCGGTCTGGTCGGCAGGACCTTCTTTCTGGGAAACGCTTTGAGATACCTTCCAGAAGGTCAGGTAAAACGAGCACAGTATCACCACGGTCCGCCGCTTCTCTCAGAACAGCCTGAGTGACAGCTCGAACTCGTCGACGGTCATCCTGGGGGACTTCATCTCCATCCATAAATAGCCTAGCGTCCCCTTCAGGTTTCATGCCATGGTCAATCGCTTCAAGGGATATCGGCGCGGAATTCTCTGTCCCTAGATCGCATTCCGAGAGTATATATGGATTCTGAACAATAGCATCTTCACTTGCCTCAATTCCACTCTCAGAGCGCCGATCCGGATTGGCAACCCGTTCAACTTGATCAGGTGAAAGTTCAAATTTGGCTAATTTAGCCAACAGAGCGTGTCGGTTTTTAAGGATATTCCATCTTTCCCGTGCAGATATTAGCCCGTTTCTGTAAGATCCTTGTTCAGGTTCTATTTTTCCCTCGAGAATCGCCATTACGTGTTCCCAAGGGTTGACATTTCGCTTAACCATTGGCGCCAAAACCATTCTATGGTAGGCTGTCCCTTTGGCAAATCCCAGATACTG
>JABHWQ010000121.1 GCA_018657655.1 Chloroflexota bacterium
TTACTCAAGAATGCGGCACAGGGGTTCAGCCTGTTTGCGTTAGCCAATCTGTATATGGTTCGCAAGGACTTATTGTTGCTGAAGGGTTAGTCTGCCCAAAACCAGGGAAATCCCGCGGTGTTCTGTCTTCGACCGCAAAAGAAAAAAGGGGGTCTGGTGAGCCGGGTGGGTATCGAACCCACGACACCCTGATTAAAAGTCAGGTGCTCTACCACTGAGCTACCGGCCCTCCATATAAACCATACCGCTCACGCCACGTTAGCGTCAACCGGAAACGAAGATTGGAGAACAGATACTTCAGCATCTGGTTCTTCCTGCTCAGTACTTCCCGATTTCCACGAATGGTTTGGAACGAATCCCCAATCATCCATTGGCCAATAAATTAGCCAAGCCTTACCTACTATATCATCCTTGGGGACAATGTGCGAGCTGGAAGCTCCTCGATTATCGCCTATAATAAAATAGCTATTTTCAGGGATTTCTTTGAGTGAAACTGAATTGGAACCTTGAATATACGGCTCATCCAATGGTTCGCCATTAACATAAAGTTGTCCTCCTTGAATCTCCAAAGATTCTCCCGGCAGGCCAACTATGCGGTGAATGACATCGTGGTTGAGATTCGGTGCGTCAAAAACAACGATGTCACCCCTTTTGGGATCACTAAACCAGTAGGCTGCTTTGCTCACGATAACAAACTGTCCATCGTGGAGATTGGGTTCCATACTGTATCCGTTGACCTCGAAATTATGAACCACCGACCGGATAGCTACAAAAAAAAGCAAAGCCAGGATGACTGTTATTACAATCTCTCGGACCACCCCACGCATATGTTATGCCGCCCTCCATTCTATCAGGCCGCAGTATTGAGTTGCAGTCTGCAAAGTATGGTAGAATAATATCTAACTTGGGACAGAACTTAGTATATAGAAGGGTTACCCCATAGTCAATTCGCAGCCTGCTGGAGGCTGGAGTTCATATGGTGTTCATCGTTCAGTAACTATAGAATACTTGGTAAATGATGACGAGCTACGAAGATGAACTAATTCACAGGAGCAAAGACGGGGACCTCGACTCGTTTAACTTGCTCATCGAGATTTATCAAGGACCAATTTACAATCTCACTTTCCGTATGCTGGGTGGCCCTCAGGATGCCGAGGATATTACCCAGGAAGCTTTTGTTTTGGCTTGGAAAGCTATTCCAGGTTTCAAGGGTGGTAGCTTCAAATCGTGGCTTTTCCGTATCGCTTCAAATGCATGCACCGATTTGCTCCGAAGCAGGAAAAACCGAAAAGCCGATTCTTTAGATGCCATATTCCCTGAATACAATCCTCTCCCCAGTTCGGTTGAGTCCCCTGAGGAGCACACTTTAAGAGAAGAAGTGGCTCTGCTTATCGGGCAGCAGTTAATGGCACTGTCTCAGGATCAACGCCTGGTAGTGACGCTGGCAGACCTTCAGGGGTTGAGTTATGAAGAAATAGCCCAGATAACCAACTGCTCTTTAGGTACGGTAAAATCGCGGTTGAACAGGGGGAGAGCGAACCTCAGAAGTCTATTATTGAAACGTCAGGAACTTTTACCACCCGAATTCCGTCTGTAATAGTGCAAGAAGGAAAATTGATATGTTTGGTCAAAGGCGCCAAAGCGCGTGTGAAAGAATACAGGACATGTTATCGCCGTATATCGATGGGCGTGCTACTTCCGTAGAAAGAGATGCGGTGGAATTTCATGTCGATGTATGCGAAGAGTGTCGGTTTGAGCTTGGCTCAATGAAAAAGACAGCTCAATTGTTGCACCGTATGCCGCTAGTATCTACGCCTCGATCATTCACTTTAGCTGAGGTACCTGCAAGAGGCTTTGCATTGCCTTTCAGGATTCCCAGCACGGACTCCCTGCGTTTGGCCACAGCTACAGCTATTATAGCTCTGGTTGCTATGGTTGGAGTAGATATTTCCGGTGTTGCCGATAAGGCAACCGATTCTTCTGTGCCTGAAACATCGGCTACAATACCTACTCCAGAACAGTCTATCCTTGAGATCAAATCACCGCCAGCAACTCCAGAAAACGGTAGTGAGATTGATAAGGATACCATGCCACCACTACCGACAACGCCGGTATATACCGGCGTTGCAGGAAATGCTGATGGTGACAACGTCCCACCAGTTGGACCGGTTGTAAACCCAGAGCGGGAAGCTATTGACCCTAGAATAGACGGAGCGCGGGAAGGTTTGTCCCCCACACCTTCCCGCTCCGCTCCGTTTTGGCTTAATACCGTTGAGATAGTATCCGGAGTCTTCGTGGCTTTGCTTGGCGGAATGTATTTCCTAGCCTGGCAGAGGAAACGAAGCCGGGTTTCCACAGACAAAGGCTAGTGTTCCACCCGGCGCTAGAGAACTTCCCGAATTGGTAGAATGTGAAGTTTTGCGCCGAGTTTCAGCAGTTTGAATTGGTCTAGGAGGCGGAAAATGGCTGAGGAAACTGGCAGTGCAAACGTTTCGATGAAACGCAAGTCTTTGCGGGCAGTGATTCCGTTAGGGATAGCCGCAGTTGTCGGGTTACTCTTCTGGCGACGAAAGAAAACTGGATAGACACTGAGTGAGATATTCGTGTGTCTAGACGCTGCCCCTTGACTTCGAATGGGCTAGTGCATCATGAAGATTGAAAAAATAGGCTGGATCATATCCAGCCTATTTTTATTTTGTACGGGAATTAGACAGCAAGAAGACCTCGGAGATTTTCAATGACCTTCTCCAGAGGCACCAATTCTGATTCTTTCTGGTTGCGTTGTTTGACCTCGGCGCTGTTCTGTTTGAGATTCCGAGGGCTTATTACTACTCTAAGCGGTATTCCCATGAGATCGGCATCGTTGAATTTGACACCGGCCGATTCGTCCCGGTCGTCTAACAGTACTTCGAATCCCTCGTCTTTAAGTTCCGAATAAAGCTTGTCTGCGGCTTTAACAACGTTTTCGTCAGAAACGCTCAGGGCGCAGATATAGACCTGGTAAGGAGCGATGGAAACGGGCCATACTATCCCTTTATCATCATGGTTTTGTTCTACAGCTGCTGCTAGAAGTCGTCCAACCCCTATACCATAGCACCCCATTACTACCGGTTTTTGAGTCCCATCCTGATCGAGGTAAACAGCATCCAGTTTTTCGCTGAATATAGTGCCCAGTTTGAACAGGTGTCCGACTTCGATTCCTCTGGTTGACAGGAGTTGGCTTTTGCACTTCGGGCACTGATATCCTGCCTGAGCCATGGCGATATCTGTTAAGATATCAACTTTGAAATCGCGCGGATAATTGGCGTTTTTCAGGTGGGCATCCGGTTTGTTGGCGCCAACCACGAAGCTAGTGCCGAGAGTTATAGAGTCATCAGCTACTACTTTAGTTCCAGTGATCCCTATTGGTGATGCCGATCCCGCCACCAGCTCTGCCGCTTGTACTTCATCATCGGTTGCCAGACGCAGGTCCATGCATTTCAGGGTATTCTTAAGTTTAAGTTCATTCACTTCAAAATCACCCCGAATAACCGAAAAGATAACCTGGCCATCCGCAGCATAGAAAACAGCTTTGAGAGTTTGACTTGTCGGTATCCCAAGAAAATCTGCCACTTCTTCGATAGTCTTTTTCCCGGGAGTGGAAACTTCTTCCAGAGGCAGTGTCGCCTGCTCATTCTCCGGCTCGGGTTTGGTAAAAGAAGCTCTCTCCGAATTCGCAGCATAGTCGCATTCCGAACAATAAATGATCTCATCTTCTCCGGTTTCAGCGATAATCATAAATTCATGAGAGTCCTTACCCCCAATCGCACCGCTATCGGCTTCTACCATGAGTGAAGCCAGTCCGCATCGATCATAAATGTTTCTATAGGCCTGGACCAGTCGCTCGTAAGTTTGGTCAAGATCTTCACTGGTAGCGTGCATGCTGTATGCGTCCTTCATGAGGAATTCTCGAACACGTAACAGTCCTCCGCGTGAACGAGGTTCGTCCCGGAACTTGGTCTGTATTTGATAAGGCATCACCGGAAGGTCCCGATAGCTTTGAATATTGAAATGTGCCAGTTTAGTAATGACTTCTTCGTGTGTTGGCCCGAGGCACAGCTTGCGGTCGCGCCGGTCTTTAAATGTAAAAAGGGTTTCTCCAAAGAGCAGATCGCGGCCGGTCTCTTCCCATATCTCAAATGGCTGCATTGCGGGCAGCAACAATTCCTGACCGTCGGCGGCATCCATTTCCTCGCGAATTATGTTTTCAATTTTGCGCAATGCTCGCCATCCCAGGGGCAGATAGGAATAGATCCCTGTTGCAACCTGATGAATCATCCCTGCTCTGACCAAAAGCTGATGGCTTGCAGTATCTGCATCTGCAGGGGCTTGCCGCAAGGTTTTGCCAAAAAGTCTGGATACTCGCATGATACTCAACTCCTAAATACTGACATCCAAAACCAATCACTAAACCCCAAGGTTTTTCAACGAATGTCCACCCTTCACACTTCAAGTGGGGTAGCCTTCCGTAGAATGTCCGAATGGCTTTTACAACACTCTGGAAAAGTGTAACACGATTGAAGTGGATTCTCTACCCGCGCAGGGTCAAAACGACTATTCAATAATACTTTACAATAAATGATTGATTTTGTTAAAATGCAAGTCGTCATACATCCTCAAGTATATTTTCATCGCTAAATTGAAGGGGAAAAATCCATGAGTTATATGATTGAAAACTTCCTGAACTATCTCACTGTGGAAAAGGGTTTTTCTCAGAATACCATCGCAGCTTACAAAAATGACCTAAGGCAATTTGCTGCCTTTGTTGAGGAGCAATTTGTTTCGAAGGGAAGAAAAATGGCAAACTGGTCGGCGGTTGATAGGGAAATGCTGATGACCTATATCCTGACACTCAAAGAAAGGCAGTATGCCCCTGCGACGGTGGCCCGCAAAATCGCTGCAGTAAAATCGTTTTTCGATTTTCTTATACATGAGAGCGTGATCAAAGGGGACCCGACTGAAAACCTCGGCAGCACCAAATTGGGGAAGTCACTTCCCAAGGTGCTTTCAGTGGCACAAGTTGGGGAACTCCTCTCTGAACCAGCCAAACATTCAACGCCTGATGCAATGAGAGACAAAGCAATGTTAGAGGTCATCTACGCTACGGGAATGCGAGTTACCGAACTTGTCACACTTAATGTTGATGATGTGAATCTTGATGATGGATTTGTACGTTGTTTTGGTAAAGGTTCCAAAGAACGATTGATCCCTATTCATGAGCAAGCTATTAGAGATTTAACCATATATCTTCAGGACGTCCGCCCCCAGATCGCGGCTGCAAATGAGAAGGCGGTATTTGTGAATTTGAGGGGATACCGGCTTACCCGACAGGGATTCTGGCTTATCCTGAAGAACTATGCCAAAGCTTTGGGGATCGAGAAGGAAATCACCCCTCATACACTTCGTCATAGCATTGCTACACACCTGCTTCATAGCGGAAAAATGAATTTGCGGGAGCTGCAGGAATTTCTGGGACATGCCAACATATCTACTACACAGATATATACTCATCTTACCAGTGAGCACGTTCGAAAGGTTTACGAAAACTCACATCCGCGGGCTAAATAGATATTGAAAGGTACATCAGCGGTTCCAAAACTCGAAGCCTCACATTTTCAAGAAGGGGTGGCATTCACCTCATCGGCAAATGGCACGGGAATTCAATCACTTGGTCACTTCCTGTTTGGACAGGATTAGCGCATTTGGCAAGGGGTGGTCTGTGAATATTGGCGTTATTGGCGGAGGCAGATGTTCCAAAAAAGTAGCTCGGATGGCTGAGGACGTTGGCCGCGAGCTTGCCGGACTTGGAATTACATTGATTTGCGGGGGATTGGGTGGTGTTATGGAGGCGGCATGTCGGGGCGCTCATCAAGCGGGGGGGCGAACCATTGGCATTTTGCCGGGAAACAATGCCTCGGATGCAAATCCATACGTGGAAATCCCCATAGTCACCGGAATGGGAGAGATGCGGAATGTAATCATCGTTAAATCGGTTCAGGCTGTAATCGCTATTGATGGGGAATTCGGCACTCTTTCAGAAATCGGTCATGCACTAGCGAAAGGTATCCCTGTGATCGGATTGAATACCTGGGAGCTGTGCAAACAGGGCAAAGCAAATGAATCAATAATCATTGCTGAAGATGCCAAGGATGCGGTGGAGAAGGCGTTGGTGGCTATCAACGGTTCTCTATAGCTATAATAAGGAAAAGGGAAGAGTTCGAAAAACTGATGGCTGGAATTTGAGTCCGGTATATAATAAATTTCCGATTACTGAAGTGTACAGCATGCGTTTTAACCGTGTTGGTTGATGTGTGGCTACATATAGCAATCATTCGAAAGGAGAACATTGATGAAGATCGAAAAAATCAAGGCAAGAGAAATACTTGATTCCAGAGGTAACCCGACTGTTGAGGTTGAGGTGAATCTTGATGATGGAACAGTTGGATTGGCTGCTGTTCCATCGGGGGCCAGTACCGGGACTCATGAAGCCCTTGAATTACGCGATGGTGACAAAAGCCGATATGGAGGAAAAGGCGTCCTGAAGGCAGTTGCCAATGTCAATGAGCGTATATCGCCTGCGTTGGTTGGGATGGCAGCTTCCGAGCAGGAAGAAATCGATCGAACCATGCTCGTGCTCGATAGCACTCCAAGTAAATCGAATCTCGGGGCAAATGCCATCCTAGGAGTTTCTCTTGCCGTGGCTCGTGCTGGCGCTATATCGCAAAAAAAGCCCCTGTATCGTTACCTTGGTGGCGATGATGCCCATCTTTTGCCGGTACCGATGATGAATATTCTCAACGGTGGGAA
>JABHWQ010000120.1 GCA_018657655.1 Chloroflexota bacterium
TGAAGACCCATTTCTCTACGTCTTGTAGACCGGTAACGATTATTGAAAAAATAATGGCACCATCCGCCTGTTCTTCGATCGCTTGACCGGGATGCCAGACCTTATTCCGGACATATCGGGCCGCTCTCGGATCAAAGCGGATCACCACCTTCTGTTTCTTCCCCTGGAAGATCCCGAACGAACCCTCCAGAAATTGGTCGATGGAGAAATCCTCCGGGATCTCGAAGGTCTCCTCCGTTACCTGTACCTCTTCCATCCGTCCGTCGATAGTGAACGTCCGTACCTGTTCCCGAAGATGACAGTACCCGATCAGGTAGAGATTTCCATCGACATACCGGACATGGTAGGGATCGACTCGTCTCTGTTCCGTTTTCTCGGACCGGAAACTGTAGTAGGTGATCTCGACGGACTTCCGGTCCCCGATAGATTGCTGGAGAACGGTCAGTTTGGATGCTCCATTCCCTGAGTCAGGGATGGATTTCTGGGAAAGTCCATCCTTCAGTCGATCCAGGTAGCTCTTCACTTCTTCCGTCAGGACGGACTCGATCTTCTCAAAGGCGTCTTCCAGCACTGCCCCATAGGCCGATCGGGCACTTTCCGGCAAAAACTCCCGACAGGTCAGCAAGGACATCATCTCGGCCTCAGTGAAGTGAAGTTGGGGGAACCTGTACCCCTCCACGAAGAACCACCCCTTCTGCCCATCCCATCGTCTACTTGAATAGATCGGGAATGGGTCAAATAGGGCGGAAAGATCCCTGCGGATGGTCCGCTCAGTGACCTGGAAGTCCTGGGACAGTTCTCGGATGGATACGCCGGGAGATCGTTGGATTCGCTGGAGGATCTTCCACTGGCGAGTGACTTGTTCGCCTAGCATGCTGCACCTCGTATGGAGGGGAAGACCGGATGGTGTCGTCAAGTATCCTCTTCATTCGCAGCTTTTTCCACAATATACTCCTTTTATGAATCTTATTCAAATTTATACTCCTCATTCGTAGTTTTAGTCCATCAACCCTCCTCTTATACTGCATTTATCCATATAGGGAGAGGGTAATATGCCCGAAGCTGGACTACTACGGAAATTTCTGGGGCAACGTATTCGGCAGCTTCGGAAGGCCAGGGATTGGACTCAGCAGGAGTTGGCCGAAAGAGCTGGCCTGGACTACAAATACGTCGGGGCTATCGAGCGGGGAGAACGCAACATTACTATCGATAACGTCGAGAAGATCGCCGCCGGCTTGGGGTTAGAAGCGCACCAACTGTTTCTGTTTTCAGCCGTTGCCGAAGAAATGCCCGAAGAACGGGTGACTGACGAGAAGATCCAGGATCTGTTGGAGCAAGGAACTCCTGATCGGAAGCAATTGATGTGGAGGATACTGCGGGAACTGGCTGTTTGGGAAGCCGATTAGTAAAAAATATCTTCGATTCAGCGGTTTTCTTGAGCAAAGTTGTTCACAAAAAAACTCGGAGGGCACAGATGAACAAAACGGCGATCAAGAAAATGCAGGAAAACAGAGATATTGCCGGTCTGCTCGACGCACTGAAGCACACTAAAGTGAAGATCAGTAAACCCGCGTTCGATGCGATCAGAGAACTCGACTTGGAGGAACTAAAACAATCCCTGGCCCAGGCCGACGACGAAGGTAGAGATCAAGAGAACGTGAATAACGCCTTGGACGCCATCAGGCGAATCGAGTTTTTGCTTGAGAAGTGTGGAGAGTGGGATAGCAGTCTTCCCGAATGCTTCAAAAAGTCTCGTGATAAACTCATTCACAGACGAATCCAGCACTACCTACTTTTAAACTTTGATGGAACATGGGACGAGTTTTTTGATGTGACCACCTGAGTTCTACCACAGCTTGAAAGAAGATCGACCGAGTTGGGCAACCGCTCAGCCAGCTGTTTCTATGCGGGGTCCAGAAAGATACCGGATTGAACTGCGGGTTTTTCTGGATTCCGGGGTAATGCTGCGGCTCGAACCCCCGCTCAAACGCGGTTATTTCGCGTTTTCAGGCGGGATTTTTGCGCAATTTCGGGATAGCTCCACCGTTCAGGAATACGGTTTTTTTGAGGAATAGAGTGCTTGGTTGGTACCCAGAAGGACACCAGAATTCTGGAGGGTCGAGCTTCAGAGACGGGATTTACGGGGTTTCAGGTGCCGGGTGGGTGATACCCTGGCCGGAGGGACGTAAAGGTGCAGGGAAGGCGGAGAGTCGCGCAGATAATGGTTTAAAGTCAGATTATGCGGCTGATTCTATGATTTGTTCTCTTTTTTCTTTTAGTGTCTCTTTAGCGTTCTGGTGAAAATACTTTAGAAGGGCTGCAGAACCATTCTCCACATATTCTTTTAGAATATCTCCATCAATAAGAATTGTTTGAAATGGTGTATTTATAGACAACTCTTTTGCATATTCCAGCACACTCTGTGTGAAACGACTTGTTGTAACCAAAACAATGACATGTGCTTTTAAGAGAGTTGCCATACCAACTTCTTTTGCCAATGCCGACAGACTAACCGCTGTTTTTATATTTTTGCATTGAAATAACCACCGTGAGTAATGTAGATGGATACCATCAGCTATTAGGTCAACCTCAGCGCCTCCTGTTTTACTACTCCTTTCTCGAAATCTAAAGGGCTGCAAAGTGAGATCGGTTACTAGCTTAATCGTTAAAGCCTCTAACGCTAAACCCTTGGTATAAGTATCCTGAGATGACAAGTCTTGGTAAATATTATTAGTGGGCTGGTTTAGTAAATCCTTGATTTCTCCAGGAATTTCGTCAACTCCTAAATCATCGATGATGTCTTGATCAATCTTCCTGAGTTTTTCAGTAGATTTTACGTTACCAGATTTTCCTCCTCTTCCTTCTCCACCTTTTGTTTTGGCGTCAAATTCAACCCAGTCTTTCTCCTCTAGTGGCTTGAAAATATCCTTGCGAAGCGAGTCGTCTTTAAAAATCTTGCCATGTCTGTACTCACATCGATCTATAATATCTTTCGATGAAAACAGATGGTCTTCAGGATAAGCATTACTTGCATCGTAAAGGGTTTTTAAAAAAACCTGCTGCCCAAATGTTAATGACCTCCATTCACTTAAAACAGCATTGGAAATCCCCGCTAATTCTTCAAATCTCTCATCGTCAATCCTATATTTGTACCCATCAACCACTACTGAAGATTTCCTCAACCAATTTATCATGGTTAGGTGATGGGTAGTCGCTCTAGGTAATTCAAACCCCACTCTTTCTAATTCTACGTGAAGAGATTCCTTTGTAACTTTTATCTTTCGCTCATGTAAATTTCTGATCGCCAGTATGAGATCGCGTCCATTTAGATTTCTTAAAATGTGTATAGATAACTCATTAAAACGCTCGTTTTCGTCCTGTATTTTTAGCAGTTCCTTGCCGAAAAGTGTCAGATCCGCTGTGTCAGAATCATATAATCCATAACAACCCATTGCGATCAAAACATTGCCGGCCCGTTTTGTTTGCTGTTCCTCTCTTAGGTCTTTATCCGAATACCTCAACGCTGATTGGCTAAAGTATTTCTCCCTAATTGATTCCTTAATCTCACTCGAAACACCTTTGCTTTTCTCAATGAGGGATAACACTTCAGTAAGATCAACCTGGCCAGGTGAGAACTCGTGGCCAGCAGGCAATTTTAGCGGTTCTTCTGGAGTGTACGAAGCCCTTGCTTCTCTTACAGATAACAAGTCAAGCTGTTGATCAGAATTTGACATAAGTCATTCGCGATCTCAGAACCCTGGAATACCTCTGAGTTTGTTAGCTGTCTCAATAAAAGATGGATTGGGATGATCCTTTGAAACTGCAGGAAGCAAGATCTGCCCGTTCGTGTAGCCCTCTAATTCATCCAAGCCATCGCAAATCCCCAGATTTTCGTATTCCTCCACTTTATGCCTATTGAGTTTTATAAAATAACTGGTGTCGAGGAATATTAACCCATTGTCAAAGGCTCGATGCACTGTTGGAGACAGGGCAATACCATTGGTTATAGAATCGTTACCTTGTTCTTCTGAAACTGGGATAATATGTGCGGCATCAACTAGGTTAAGCTGGCATCCAATTACGGCACATCGATAATCGTAAGCATCCAGCACTTTCTGACGAAATCTTGAGTCTCTTAACCCTCTGGTTGCATAAAAACGGCGGAAATTCAGCCGTGTTCTGCCACATTGTCACTTGCGGTGCCTCTGGAAAATGGGGATCTATGGTGTTGACGAAGACACCGGAAACCCACCTCCAGGAGGACACCACAAGTGAAGTTTAGTAAA
>JABHWQ010000169.1 GCA_018657655.1 Chloroflexota bacterium
ACATACCCGCCTCAGTCCACCAGAGGCTGCTCAACAAGGCCAGGACAGAGGGAAGGCCCTTCCAGGAACTCCTTCAGTATTTCTTCATGGAGCGCTTCCTTTACCGCTTGAGCCTATCCAGCTACTCAGACAGGTTTGTGCTGAAGGGGGCCTTGATGCTCCAGGTGTATGACCGAGCATCTACCAGACCGACCATGGACATCGATCTCGAAGGTATTATTGGGAACAGCATCCAGGAGATAACTAACGCTGTCCGGAAAATTTCCAAGATAGAAGTCGAACCTGATGATGGAATCAAGTTCGATACGGATAGTATCCGGGCCGAACAGATAACTGAAGATGCAGAGTATGAAGGGATACGAGTTAGGTTTACTGGCGCACTGGGTAAGGCGACGAGGTCCATGCAGATCGACATAGGATTCGGAGACGTGATAGTACCTGCCCCCATCGATGTGGAACTGACACCTATCCTGGACTTCCCTGCTCCACGGCTGCTGGGTTACCCCAAGGAGACCAAGGTTGCTGAGAAGTTCCACGCAATGGTTCAGTTGGGAGAAATCAACAGCCGGATGAAGGACTTCTACGACATCTGGCTGCTCAGTCGCAAGCAAGAGTTCGATGGGAATATACTGTTCAGGGCTATCCATGAAAAGTTTATACAGCGGGAATTAAATTTGGAGACTCATCCAGTGGCGTTCAGTGATGGTTTTGGGAATGACCCGGCAAGGCAGCAAATGTGGTCTGCATTTCTCAAGAAAAGTAGTTTACATGATGCTCCGGAAGATTTCCTCGAAGTGATAGTGTGGATCAGGCAATTCCTGGGACCGGTCTCAGTAGCAGCTGCCCGTGGAGAGGACTTCGGCCGTACCTGGCCACCTGGAGGCCCCTGGGAGTAAAGGGAGGAAGAGTAAAGCAGGCATCTATCTTATCATCCGCCCTTCCCCTGCATCACGCCCTGCAGCACTTCCTGTAGCTCGTCAATCCGGTAGGGTTTAGTTACAACTGAGCTGAACCCGTACTCCCTGAAGTTGGCTAATACGGGGTCGTTGGAATAGCCGCTGGAGACTATGGCTTTAACCTCGGGATCAATCTCTAGCAACTTCTTGATGGTCTCCTGGCCACCCATGCCACCCGGAACGGTTAAGTCCAGTATCACTGCATTAAACGGCTGGCCGGACTTCATCGCCTTTTTATACAACCTGACAGCTTCGGCGCCATCTGAGGCTGCTTCCGCAACACACCCTATTTGCTCGAGTATTTTTGAGACGACTTCAACCAATGCGGGTTCATCATCCATGATCAGAATCTTACCTGTTATCTCCGAAACATACGCCTTTCTTTCTGCCTTTGCCTCCACCAATTCAGATGAAGCAGGAAGATAGGTATGAAAGGTTGTCCCGATGTCCCGCTCGCTCTCTACTGCTATAAGGCCATCATGCCTTTTCACAATAGAATAACACGTCGCAAGTCCAATTCCGCTGCCTTTCTGCTTTGTTGTAAAATAAGGATCGAATATTTTTGACAGATGTTTTTCGGGTATGCCAAGCCCTTGGTCTTTGATAGTTAGTTTTACATACCGCCCTTCCGCCAGTGGCAAAGAATCCTCCGGGCCGACAGTGACGTTCCCTGCAAGGACGGTAATTATCCCACCGTCTGACATTGCCTGGTCAGCATTGATTACTAAATTTCTGATCGTCTGGTCAATCTGACCTTCGTCGACTTTGCAGGGCCACAAATTTTCAGCGATGTCATACCAGCATTTTACATTTGAGCCCCTAAGAGAGAATTCCGTCACCTCCTTGATCATATCCGACAGAATAATCGTCTTTTTAATCGGTTCTCCACCCTTGGAAAAGGTGAGCAGTTGCCCGGTTAAATCCCTTGCACTCAGAATGGATTTTTCCGCTTCCACAAGTATCGCCTTGGTCTTCTTAAGGTCTTCATCCGCCAATATATTTGCCAGCGAAACATTCCCCAGAATGGCAGTAAGGATATTGTTGAAATCGTGGGCTATCCCACCAGCAAGCAGGCCTATGGATTCAAGCTTGGCGGCCTTGTTACGTTCTTCCTCCAGCTCTTTTCGCTCGGTGATGTCTCTGGACATGATTAAAACAGCAGGATCGCCAAAAATAGCAAAAGGGACTTTGATTGTTTCAAGATATGTTACACTTCCGTCAGGGTTCTTCATCGACTCTTCAGGAATTAGTTGTGGCTTGCCGCTCTCAATTACCTCATGATCCGCAACCAGCATTGCTTTCAATTCTTCTTCGTCCTCGCACATGTCAGCATGAAGTACACCCGTCATCTTATCAACTGTGGTACCATAAAAAGCTGCCAATTCATTGTTGACCAGAAGGAACCTGCCATCAAGATCTTTTGCGCAGATATAATTGGGTACAGTGTCCAACACCTTTCTTAGTAATGCCTTACTGCGCTGCAAGTCTTCCTCGGCCTGCTTGCGCTCGGTGATGTCAATACCTACGGACAACATCTCAGCCACTTCTCCTGAGTCATTCTTTAAAAACTGATTGCGCCATTTAATCCAGAACCGGGTGCCGTCTTTGCAAATGTTTTCGTTTTCATTGCTTACGAAACCATCAATGCTCTCGCCGATCTCCTCAATCATATTACTCAAATC
>JABHWQ010000119.1 GCA_018657655.1 Chloroflexota bacterium
ATCGGTTATGATCACATTGCGTGCCGGAGCGTTGCCATTGTTGCCGTAGCTGATAGTGTAGGTTATATTCTCTTCCACTGTGGCTGGATCGGGTGAGTCCATCATCATAATATAGAGATTTGGCTCACTTTCGGTTGTTGTATTGTTGAAACTTCTGACGGTAGGATTGACCCCCACCCCTGCTCCACCGCCGCCACCGCCGCCGATGGCTTCGGGTGGAGGAGTTGGAGCAGGGGTGGGGGTTGGAGCAGGCACCGGCACCGGAAGGTTCGAAAGTGAATAGTTGATAGTGAAAGACAGCTTGTCTCCCTGCACATCGTTACCTGTTTCGATGGGCAACTCCCATTTCCAGTTGATCGTAGCTGTTTCCCCGATATTCGAAGGTGTTATGGCTAGATAGTCGGAATCGAAATCATTTTGCGGTAGGTTGCCGATGGTTTCTGGCAGGGTGAGTGTGGTATCAAGTCTACTGCAAGAGATATCGAACAGCAGGTAGTCGACAAGTTCTCCCGGCTCTGCCGTGTCTCCCGATTCTGATTGTGGATTGCTGCCCTCACTGCTGACGATATCACTAATCCATATATAGACAGTTCCATTCATTGTGCCGGAGTTCTGTAGATTAACTGTTTGGGTACCGCTATCCCCGGGAATAAGGTTGTCTATACTCCAGCTTGTCGCTCCGGCCCCGCTTATTTCCAGGTCCATTGTATTGGCTAGTACCGGAACAGGCAGAAAGCCCGAAAGGAGCAGTGCTATGGTTAAACTTACTACCAAGCAGGTCCCGTATTGAGTCTCTTGTCTTAATGGTAAATTCATTTTTTCTAATAGTAATAGAGCCTGATCTCGTGCAAAGTTGGTGTCCATGATCCATCCGAGGTTAGAGTTGCTCTCCACTGCATGTATCGCCCTGATGGTAATCCCGAGATGGCCGGTGACGTACCGCCGACTGCAATCCATGCGGGACTGCCTGCACTCGCGAGATAAGAGATGTCAGAAGTCCTGACTTCGAAGGTGATATCTGTTGAAGTCTGTAAAGTCTTGTCCCAGAACACAGCGTTCATCACAGCGCTGGGAGATCCGGTATTAAAAACCTGCGAAGATACAGTGCCTGGTGAATAGTAGAGGGTCTCCTCTGAACCTATGCTGTTAGTGGGTTCGACTGAGGCATATTTACGAACGCGAACGTCGTCATATCGTGAGTATGTGCCGTAGTGGTTTTGTAGCGATATCTCACCAGATCCAGAGTAAGTGCTGTCGGTGCAGGCACGGGTTTGCCCATCGCAGGTGACGTAGAGCGAGGTGCCATTAATCTGGATACTGTAGTCTAGCCAGACGCCGATGCTTATACCGGTGCCAGTTTGGCCACAACCAGAAACGAATCCCCAGCCTGCATAGGGGGGAGTCAGGTGGCTCGAACCCTCTCCGGTGCGGGCATCTATCCGCGACTTGTAGCCGGTGTTAGCAGCGTAATTTCCGCGATAGCTAATCTCCGCAATGCTGTTGGTGGCAAGGTAAACCTTGCCCTCGACTATGCCATTTTGGAATGAAGGGTAGGTTGGGTCCGAACCGACAACCGAATGCCCGTAATCCCCGGTTGTGTTGCCGCCTCCGCATTCAAGATAACCATTTTCAATCTTGATGGTCCCGGCTCCTCCCAGCTCCCTGTGTTTTGCCCACCTGCTTAAATCAACACTGAAGTCATCAAAGAATTCGAAAGTGGCGGCACCGTCACTGGCGCTCCATCCACCGGAATTTCCGTAGTATGCATATATGCTTTTGGTGCCTGATGCTGGGATGGAGGGCCCTTCAATCCAGAACACAGCAGATGTGCTGGCTGTATAGTCCTCTCTCCAGTGTGAAATCGGTGTGGTTTCATCACCATCCGTGAAACGGATATCGTCGAAGTTTACATCCATATCTGAGCCATAGGGCACGGTAATCCGTACCTGATAGTCTGTTAGCGATCCCCCGCCCGTGTTGTCTATGGTTATGGGCACACGTCTGGTCCAGTCGGGATCGTAGGTTTGCTCTGATTGCAGACTAGTGGTCGGTTCGATGGGGCTATACTCTCGGTAGTAATATGAGACAGTCCAATCGGCGAGATTGGGTGTATTGGAACTATCCGAATTGAGGTTGCCCCGGAGCCGTATCTGAGTGTAGTCACTTTTGATTGATGACATATCTATAGGCGAAGTATCGAAGCCGGTGGAATTACCGGGCAAATCGCTATCTGGGATCGGTATCCAGGTTGAGGTTCCGCTATTGTACAGAATCTGGTATTTAGCGTCGGTACCGGAAGGTTCCGTATCGGTCCATGAAAGCTGGTTTCCGGAAGCCAGACGAGTAGTGGTATCTGTGGGGAGGCTTACGCTTGTGAGGCTGCCGGATAGTACGAAGCCACTGATAACTTGTTTGGTAACGGTGATCTGATCTACCCAGACGTTTTCCCCATTGGCTAATGTGGCGTCGAATCTGATTTGGAAGTCGGAATTATCATAGGTTCCGGTGGTGATGGGGACGTCGTTATAGTTTAGCCAAGTGTCATCGGTACCGTTGTTATCCAATTCATCGATGAGGTTATACGATGATCCGTCCCAAAAATAGAGAGTGAAATCGTTGGCTTCTGTGTCATCCTTGCGAAACCAGAAATCGAGGGAGGCTGATACGGCATCTGAAAGATCTATATCATCGGATGTAATGAAACCTTCATCATTGTTAGCCGCTCTGGCACTGTGTGCACCATCTTGCTGTTGTTGAGCGCTAAGCCACCAGTCGTTTATGCCGTTATCGTTCCAGTTGTCCAGTTCGAAGCTATCGGAGAAGACTGTAGAAGCGTCAGCGGTTAGAACCAGTTGATCTACCCAAACACGCTCTCCATTTCCGAGCGTGGCATCAAAAACGATCTCGAAATCAGAGTTGTCGTAGGTTCCGAGATCGATGGTTTCATCGTATTCTATCCAGGTATCGTCACCCCCATTTCCGGATATACCGTAGTCATCCAATTCCTGTATGAGGTTGTATGACGACCCGTCCCAGAAGTAGAGGGTGAAATCGGCAGCTTCAACATCGTCCTTACGGAACCAGAAACTGAGGGATGCGGATGAGGCACTTGAAAGGTCAATGTCATCTGATGTTAAGTAGCCCTCCTGGTTATTTCTGGCAAAAGCACTATGTGTGCCATCCTGAGATTGCCCAGCTCTCGAAGCCCACATGGTGGGGCCGTTATCGTCCCAGTTTTCCAGTTCGAAGCTGTCAGAGAAGGCAGTTTGATCCACAAAAGCTTGATTGAGTGTCACACTCCCACTGTTCACCACTACATTGGACGAATTGGATACACCAGTCTGATCATTGAAAGAGTCAGTGGAACTTCCGCTTGTGAAAGTGTCACTGACTGAACTGGCGCTGGATGCACCCGAATTTCCGTAATATGCATAAATTGTCTCGATACCTCTGGGAAGTGATGGGATTTTCACCCAGAAGGTCGCGGTCCCGGAAGCTGTGTAGTTTTCTCTCCAATGAGGAAGTGTAGTTGTTTCATCGCTGTTGGCAAAGCGGATATCATCGAAATCCGATTGCATATCTGAGTCGTATGGGATGGTGACCTTCACCTGGTAATTAGTAGATGTGCTGCCGGAATTGCTGATAGCAACCGGTACTCGGTATCCCCAGTTGGCATCGTACCATGGCTGTGAATACCAGTTGCTCCTCGATTGCAGCAGAACATCTCCCGGGCTGGTAGAGGTATCCACCTGATTGAAGACGCCTGTTTCGAAGTCCGCTTGCGAGGTCTGCATCCAAAGGTCGGGGACATAGGCGTTCATTTCGTTGTCGTTGGATCTCTCAGAATTCAGAAAAGCAGCCCACGCAGGTATAGCTGCTTGTCCAATAGCTAGTAACAGGACAACCAGGAGTAAAACTGCCAGCTGGGGTGTTTCTCTCACGAGCTTGTTTTCCATCCTCAGCAGTACCTTATGGTTCTATGGATAGATATATTCATGGGCTTCACATCGAACTTGCTGTAACTCCAGCTGTGTCAAAGTTGTTACTCGTAACAGTGTTACGTCTACCCATTTTTACTATCTGCAAAACGAATGCGATAGAAGCTGATTTAGATTTATGACTGTTGCGACATAAATGCTTGGGCCCACATTAAAGAGAAGTTGATCTTCCTGACAGGTGTTTACTGTCAGGACGTCTCGAACCCTCGGCTAAAACCACTGGCAGGGTACGGTTTAGCCAAATAATGCGGAACCCAGGCGGTCAAGCCAGAAACTTGTGTTAGGTTATCTGCCAGTTATTACAATGTCTGGCCATCTTGTGCCAGTCCAAGTTCGATATCAAACTCGGCTCGGTCTCCCTGATATTCATTAGTTGTAGCGGCGCTCAGGATACCGCTTAGCGTGAATGTCCCTGTGCCACTGGCAACAAAGTCGTTTTGCAGCAAGGTCCATGTGCTCGGGGCGGCGGAAAGAGTGCCGCTATAGATGTTGCCGCTGTTCCAGTCGACATCGAAGGATATCTGGGTTTGGATATTATCAACGGGTACCCCACCAACGCATGGGCCGCTGGGCGATGTCCATGTCCCGCCTTCAGCAGAACACTCGGGCTCAGATGTGGCTGCCCCGGTCCCTGACATATTGGTGAATCTGTAGTAAAGGTCGCCCATCAAGTCGCCTAAATTCTCAACGTCTAAATCGATAGGTGTTATCCCTGCTCCGGGTTCCAGTGCGGAAGCTGTGATGGCGGTGGAGGTCCATGGGTTTTCATTATCAACCATCAAATCCAGTGTCCCGGCCTGGAAGTAGTTGTTTGTGCTGGTTTCGGTATCGGTGAAGTAAGTCCAGGTGAAGCCACCGGTCATACCGACTACAAGCAACAGAACCATTGATAGCCCTATTATTACTTTCTTTTTCATCTTGTAACTCCTTTCTGATGATATTACGGATTTGTTTTTTGCTGCTTATGAGAAATTATGATTTATGAATCACCTCCTTTTCGTATAATCTTTGTTTTCTGCTTTTATAAATTGACTTGTATTTCAGCAGGTCTGCGAGCTTCTTTGACCATATCTTTGAGGATCATAATTGCGAGCGCTATGATAGGGAAAATTAGTGTTAAGAGTCCTGGTTCGGAATTCAGGAAATCGCGTATATAACCTGCATAGGGAATCTTGAATAAATAGACGCCTTTGATTTCTGAGATGGAAACTGGGAACAGGTCCGGATCTTCGGAAGCATCTCCCTTGGTTTCGAAGGTGTCACTGTGGACAGCGATTACCCTGTGAGTAACCGTAATTTCGTCACGTTCATAGGTGATGATGGTTCCATTCTCGATATTTCCACTGAATATGCCGTCAACCGGTCCGGTGATAACCATATCTCCTTTGTTAATTGCGGGTACCATACTCTCGCTGACTGGGATCCACGTATTATAAGAACTGGAGAAATGCATAAATGCGAAACCTGAAATTGAAAGAGTAAGGATTACATACACCAAGAAAGAAAGCACTTTCTTGTTAAGTACTCTGGCTTTGATCATTTTCATCCTTTGAATCATCTTTTCCGGCATTTGGTTTCAACAAAAAAAGGGATGCCAAAACAGGCATCCCTTTTGCATTGACGTCCCAGAAGCAAGCCCAGGAAATAATTCTGGGCTCTTCGGCAGTCTGGCTACCATAGTCCCGAAGGACTTTAGGCCCAATGACTTTGCGCCCCAGAATTTCTCCTGGTTTGCCTTTATCGGAGCTTCTCACGTTGCTCTTTAGTAAAGAGATACCATGACGGCTCCGGGCAGGTACTATTCTTAAAGTGCAATGACACTTGTACAAATGGACTCAAAAACAAAAGAAGGGATGCCATTTATGGCATCCCTTTTGTGACAGGTTATGAAAGCTGGCCCAGGATAAAATCTGGACTCTTCGGCGGCCCGGCTACCATAATCCCAAAGGATTTTAGGTCCGGTGGCTTTGCGTCCCAGAATTTCTCCTGGTTTGCCTTTATCGGAGCTATTCGGGTCGCTCTCTTTTTATCAAAAGAGATACCGTGGCGGCTCCAATTGCAATGGTTTTCAATGTACCCACTTGTACGTGTTATACTCTACAGAACCAATCTTCACGAGGAAACGGGGACCGCACTCAATTCTGGCTGGGGATAACCCCCATATTGACGATATGTCAATTGTTATTGCTTTGAGAAAGAAGCTACCGTAGTTGTGAATACGCTGGAAGTTCTTGTGAAGCGCCATCATACTGGGGTACAATCTAAGCTTACGAACTCGTATGTATTCGAGTGTTCGAGGAGGTTGGGCTTTGGAACAATTGCTGGAACAATCGAAAAAGGTAAGTCAGGAGGCTGAGGTCTTCTCGGTATCTACCAGAAAAACCGAAGCGATATTTGAGACTAACCGATTAAAACAGGTGCAGACAAAGGAGTCTTCTGGTACTGCACTGCGTCTAATAAACGAAGGTCGTATCGGGTTTGCGGCTACCACCAAAATCGGCAGTGAGAATGAACTTGTTAACATGGCGTTGGATATGGTCCCGTATGGTGCAGAGGCCAAGTTTGAATTTCCCGGATCACAGTCCTACTTTCCGGTAGCGGTTTTCGATCCTGAGATAGAGTCGGTAACCGAGCAATCGATGGTGGAACTCGGTCAGTCTCTGATTGACAGAATCAAACAAGTGGAACCTGAGATAGTGTGCGAAGGGGCAGTTAGTCGCCGTACTTTAAATGTTGAAATTATGAATTCCAGAGGTGGAAAGGCGAGCTATCAGAAAAGCGTTTTCAGTGTCGCTATTGAAGGAGTTCTGGTACGCGGTACGGATATGCTTTTTGTTGGCGATCATGAGAGTTCATGTCACCCCTTAGGAAATGTTGATCATGTGGCAGAATCGACCATCGAACAGTTAGAAAGAGCAAGGGTGATGGCATCTTGTCCAACCGGAAATATGCCTGTGATATTCACCCCTCATGGCGTCGCCAATGCGTTGCTTTCACCACTGGCGGTTGCCTTCAACGGAAAGACAGTATTGAGAGGGGCCTCACCGCTGGGGCACAGAAAGGGAGAAACGGTTTTCGCACCGGAGTTCTCTATATGGGATGATGCTACTATAGATTTTTGCCCGGCCAGCTATAGTTGTGATGATGAAGGTATTCCGGGTCGGCGAACCCCTTTGGTGGAGGGTGGTGTGGTGAAGAACTTCCTATATGATTTGCAGACGGCAGGTGAGGCCGGAGTACAGAGCACCGGAAGCGCGAGCCGAAGTGTGGGGAGTTTACCCAGCCCTTCTACGAGTGCATTGATTATTGGTGATGGAAAAACAAGCTTTGCCGATATGTTCGCCGAGGTCAAGGAGGGGTTGGTAGTAGAGCAACTCATGGGGGCTACGCAAGGCAATATCCTTGGTGGCGATTTCAGCGGAAACGTGCTTCTAGGCTATAAGGTTGAAAATGGCAAGATTGTGGGTCGGGTGAAAAACACCATGGTATCCGGAAATGTTTACGAGCTTTTGAAAGAGGGCGTTGTTATCGGCAGCGATTCCAGATGGCTTGGTGGTTCGGTCAAAACGCCTTCGGTATTCTGCCCATCCGTTGCCGTTGCTACTCAGGAATAGTTATAGGGATTTGGTCACGAAGCCCTATCGATAGTAAGTTTTGCCAACGGTTGTTGGTGGGTTGTTGGGGCACTGTCCGGATGGACTGTAGTAAACTTTCATATCATCCTCTGAAATCAGTTCGAAATATGCGTAACCGGCGGCAGACTGGTCCCATCTGCTGACGAGTTGATAGCAGTGACAATCGGTGATTTCTGCTGGATCACTGTGTGTAGTGTTATCAGTAGTGATTCTGAATTCTTGCCCGTCAATCTGGTAGATCACTATTTCATTGGATAAGTTTTTGAAAATTGCCAGAGGTGTGGCGTAGGAACCATCCTGAGCAATCTCCACCCCCGTTGTATAGTCGGGATTAAAATGCCATTGACCGGATAAACTTCCCGGAACGTCCCTGGAAGTATTGCCGCATTCGGTGGTTTGCCCCGGTTCATCGAGCCCCAAAAGAGCAATGTATTCGGCTCCCATAGCCTCATCAAAGAAATCATATGGGCATACGGCGGTTCGCATTCTATCTCCTAGATAATTAGCTTCGTATCGAGATTGGTTTGCATACTGGTTACTTCTTTCAGAATCATATACCCAGATATCCCAGTTGTGGGCTTTAGACGTGCCTGTTGTATATCCGATAACCTCGCCTGCTTCCAGGAAAACAGGAATGGATGGCTCGTGTTCAGCTGTATTGGGTGCTGGTTCATTTGTAGTTGCATCCATAATTCTGGGTACGGCTTCGGAGATGGCACTCATCCTGATTTTGATGCGATCGTTCACCCGGAAAACCATTGTCCAAGTGGGCGGCTCTGATCCGAAATGACCGTAAGAATACCTTTCAAGTTGCATGTCTGCTGGTGCATAAACAGTCAGTCGATCCCCTGCCTCTATCACCGACGGTTCGATCCAAATGAGAGAAAGCCCCAGGGCCTCGGCTTCATGGTGGCCGCCATTCAACTGCCCAAGAGGATAGATGAGCCTAATCTTATCTCGATCGAAGAAGTGCGCCGTGAAAAGAGAGCCTGACTCATCGGGTGTATCCGGCTCAGGTATGACGGCCGGTTGTGTCTCTGGGCTCAAAATAGGCGGTTCTGGAGATAGACTTGGTTCCGGTGAATTATGGGGGCTAACTGAAGGGGAGGGTGGCTGAGAGGTGAATTCTGTTTGAGCGGCTTGAGTAGGAGGGACGGATG
>JABHWQ010000267.1 GCA_018657655.1 Chloroflexota bacterium
ATCTATGGGAAAACGGGTATCCGGATGACAGGTCACTGGGGGGGAGCGTTGCGCTGCAATACTTCCTATGGAAGAGGTACGAACCGGATGATGCAGTTACTGTTGCGATGGATGCAGATATGCGCTGGGGGAAGTTCCATGCCCAGGGACGACCTTCAAAGGGCAGGGAATACATGATGAACTTGGCGCAGACCATAATTAGTAAGGGAAAAGGGCGAATCAAGCCGCCCTACCGAACGCTTAAGGCGATGTATGGTGTCAAGAGCGTTTACGAGTTGCCGAAGGACGTGGGACGCTGTAACTGAATGAAGATGAGACCGTAAGGTGCCCTGGAGGGGGAAAATCCCGGAAGGGATGCAGCTGGCTGGGAGATAATTTGCGGGGCACAATGTAGTGATATTTCAGGCGCTGAATGCCGGGCAACGGCAAGGACCGGGAATGCAGGGAAAACCACTGACAAAAGAGGAGGTAGCCAACCGCATGAATGTGTGTAGAAACACAGTTCAAGGGTGGGTTGATCGTCGTGAAATTGCCTTCCTGGAATTGCCTGGAAGGGGTCAGGGGGGAATGATCCGTATTCCTGAACAAGCGCTTGAAGAATTTATTGATGAGTATTTTCGCCCGGCTAAGAATTACTCTGATAGAGCAACTCAGCGACATAAGATTGGTCCCAAGACTCGACCCGAGAGTGGACCAGGATTGAAACTTTTACCCAGAAAGGTTGCTGCAGAACAGGCGAAGTCGTTATACTAGTTCTGCGGCAGCCATGCGGCTTTCAAGGAGGGAGGTCATAATGGCTAAGTTTTTACTACCAAAGCTCGTGCTTACAAAGTACGGCACGTATTGTGTTCGATACTATAACCCTGATGGCCGATTGAGGCGGTTGTCAGTAGGATCTGACGAAAGACAAGCTCAGCGCCAGTTAGCAAAATGGACCGAGTGGTTGCTTGACGGCAAAGATCCGGAACGCGAAATGGAACGCATTCAGAGGCTCGAGCGAGTCAAGGCCTTGACAGCCAGAGAGTTTTACCCGGATTTTCTGGATGGTCATGGTTCAAAACGGTCTGAGAAAACCCAGGTCAGCTACCGCAACTCATGGCAAAACATCAGTCAGTATTCTGAGTTGGTAGACATCTCTTTGGGAGAGCTTACACCCGACCTGTTTGAGCGTTACATCCGTACCAGGCAGGAGTTGAATGGAGTCTCGAGCAATACGGTCCGGATCGAGTTTATGATGTTAAGCAAGATGCTGGGCTACGCAGTCAGAAAGGGCATCCTACCGTCCAATCCATTGCATGGGAGGGTAGAATTGCCGCCCAAGCCATCAAACCGGGAGGTCCGTTTATCTAACGAGCAGATTGCTGCACTGATCCAAGAGATACGAAGCCAGGTGATGAAAGACATTGTTGAGTTTGCTGTCTACGGCGGAAAGCGGAAAGAAGAAATCCTTGGACTCAGGATTGAAAATGTCCGGATCATTGATTTGCCCAAGCCAGCGGTCTTATACTCTGTCACAGTTAAGGGAGGTTCTCGACAGAGCTTCAAAGCATCTAAACAAGCAGCGAAAGTTCTGCACCGAGCTATAGGCGGTCGGCGTGAAGGTTATGTGTTTGTCAGCCCGAAAACGGGTACGCGCTTTGCGAAGAATGCTGGATTACCATCATTCCACCGTGCGGTCAAGAAACTTGGATTAGTAGCCTATCGGGATGGGAAGCCAGTGAAATTTACGTTCCACGATCTGCGCCACGCTTTCACAACCGACCTAATGGATAATGGTGCTGATATTCGCGATGTCCAAATGCTACTAGGCCATAAGAGCGTGACTGTCACCGAGATTTATGCTGCCCCCAGTAGGGGCTCGGCAGCCCTGGAACTGCAGCGAGGAGGACGGTAAAGAAAAACCCCGGCAGTGGACGCTACCGGGGCTTGGAAACTTCAAGTTACATAAGGGTTTTGGCAAGAATTGGCAAGGTCGCTTTTTGAAACGTTTGACCATCTTGCCAGAAAAACCTGTAACTTGTTGCTATATATGGTACGCCCGAAGGGAGTCGAACCCCTAACCTTCTGATCCGTAGTCAGATGCTCTATCCAATTGAGCTACGGGCGCATTGATCTCAAATGTTGCAAATCTTACCGGCCGATAAGTTACAATATCCGCCATCTTAAATCAAGTCTTTTACCCTGCTGCGTCTCTCAGCGTGTGAATCTTTTTACCGCCTGCTTGCTTTCTGGCAGATGGGCGCCGTACCAACCGGTTTTGCCGACTTCAAAATTATCGAACTGTGGCACGAAAGGTTTAATATCCAGCAGCGGCGTACCGTCGAGCAGGTCCACATCCGCGATATCAAGCCTAAGACCGTCCCGGCCAACAAGCCGCACACAACTCAGCCCGATCGGGTTTGGCCGCGATGGGCTGCGGGTGGCGAATATCCCGTGGGGCGAGTTGTCGAGATAGGGCTCCACAACCAGACGACAGGTACTGGCCCTGTTGCACCAGAATAACAGCCACAGACGTTCGAAACCCTCAATATCCTTTAATCCGTCGCCAAACTCCGCAAAGACCTCAATCCAG
>JABHWQ010000118.1 GCA_018657655.1 Chloroflexota bacterium
GAGCTTGCCTCAGGTGACGGCAAGGCCGTCACTGATCTCCCGCAGGCTTCTTGGCCGGAGCCACTTGGCAAAACAGCATGGCAACGAATTGGTCCCAAGAGGAGAATCACTTGGCGTGGCGTTCCGCCCCGCATTTATGGACCAGTCTTGAAAAAGAGACTCGGGGCATGACTTGGGGTATTTGACTGAACAAACTTGTGGTAACTTCATGGTGGAGACTCCTTCAAAGTATTTGGTGATCGGGTTCCACTTTCACCTTACTACTTTGAAGGAGTCTCTGCTCAAATGCTCAGCCTGAAATCTACTTTGGACAGGTACGATAGTCCATAACTCTGCAATGTTTGATTCTACGCTGCAGGTGTTCCTTCAGCAGGTGCTCCAGCTTCTGCTTCACCGGCTTCTAGCGCTTCACCTTCTGCAACTTCTGCTTCTTCAACCATCTCTGCTGCTTTCACATGATCCACTTTGGCGATAATATCCTCAGCATTTGTAATAACTGTGACCTTTTCGCCAAAAATTAGTGCACCAACAAGGACGTGATCACCGGCTTCTGCAAGCTCACTGATGTCAACCATGATATTCTCGGGGATATCAGCGGGTAAACATTCTACTTCCACTGAGTTCATCGTTTCCAATAGGACCAAGTCTTTCCTGCGGGAAGCCGGGGCTTCTCCGTGGAAGGCAAGGGGTATATCAACCTTGAGCTTGTCTTTCATACTGACCTGATAGAAATCAACATGAAGAAGCGCTCCGGAGATGGCATCACGGTTTATACCTTTTATCAAAACTCGACAGTCACGTTTGAAGTCGGGGTTCTTCAAGGTTATCATACGGGTTCTACCGGCTTTGGATATGAGTTTCTCAATATCATTGGTATCAGATTGAATCGAGACCGAATCAATCCCATGTCCAAAGATATTTGCCGGAGTAATCCCTTCACGTCTGAGAGACTTTACCTTTTTGCCAAGTGTCGTTCTATTTCCAACTTCGTGAACAAGGGTTTCCATCGCTAATCCTCCTAGCCAGATATGTTTACTTATGAATGAATCAAGAAAGGCTGGCTATCCTTTGTCTTTCTCCTTCTCTTTGGTCGATGCAGCGACAATGTTTTGAGTGACATGTGCCGGGACATCTTCGTAATGGCTGAATTCAATAATATATGAACCGCGGCCTTGTGTCATCGATCTGAGGTCGATGCTGTATCTCTGCATTTCAGAAAGTGGTGCCTGTGTCTCAATTATACTAACTCCACCCTCGGGAATCATGCCTGATATCCGGGCGCGTCGACCATTTAGATCACCCATAACATCACCCGTGTACGCATCCGGGATGGTGATTTTGACGTTCATGATAGGCTCCAAGAGGACCGGATTTGCGTCGGCCATGCCTTTCTTAAGGGCATGCGACCCGGCTATTTTGAAGGCCATATCAGAAGAATCGACTGCATGGAAGGATCCATCGTATAGGTTGACCTGCATATCCACAATGGGAGAACCAGCCAGGACTCCTTCACTAAGCGCCTCGTTTACACCTTTCTCCACTGCTGGGATATAGTTCTTGGGTATTGTTCCGCCCACTATTGTGCTGGTAAACTTGTAACCTTCGCTCCTGGGTAATGGTTGCAATTCAATCAAGACATGTCCGTACTGACCGTGACCACCGGTTTGCTTTTTGTGTTTGTATTCCGCTTTGACGCCCGTAGTAATAGTTTCCTTGTAGGGTATTTTGGGAGTTGATAGTTCAGTATCAAGCCCGAACTTACGTTTCATTTTACCGACTACAATTTCTATTTGAGCCTCACCATAACCGGAGATAATGGTTTCTCCTGTATCCGGGTCTCGCTGAATCAAAACGGAAGGATCATCCTCTATGATCTTGGCCAGAGATGATCCCAGTTTATCAACATCTGCTTTGGTCTTGGGTTGCACGGAAAACTTCAAATTTGGCACCGGGTATTTTATGGGGTCAAAGGTAACGGAATTATCTTGTGATGAGATGGTATCTCCAGTACTGGTTTCTGCCAGTTTAGTTACTACGCCAATATCACCGGCAACAAGGCGTGAAATTGGCTCCTGGGTTTTACCTCTCATCATATTGAGTTGCCCGATTCTCTCTGATTTTGATTTAGAAGAGTTCCAGATGCTGGAATCCGCGTGAATGGACCCGCTGAATACTCTTATATAGTTGATTTTGCCAACATAAGGATCTGTGCTGGTTTTGAACACAAAGGCCGATGTTGGGGCGTTCTGGTCAGGATCGAGTGATTCCTGGGAATCACCTTTACGCACTTCGGTCTTGCCTCTGCCTTTGGGTGACGGACAAAACTCACAAATGGCGTCCATCAGTTCAGCGACGTTCTTATTCTGCAGTGCTGACCCAACCAAAACCGGAACAATCTTATTTTCTCGCACACCTGTGCGAAGAGCCTCTCTGATTTCGTCTTCAGTTAAAGCTTCTCCTTCCAGATATTTCATTGTCAAATCATCATCGACTTCAGCAACCACCTCTACCAATTTCTCTCGGAACGTATCTATCTGGTCTTGGGGAATACTATCTGCTTTGGCATCGCCCTCTGGCTTGAGAGTAATCAAATTGAAGACACCCTGGAAATTATCTTCCGCACCAATAGGGAGTTGGATAGGAACACACATTCTTCCGAACTTTTCCTCAACTTGCTCCATCACTTTGAAGAAGTCTCCATTCTCACGATCGATCTTGTTAACAAAGATCATACGTGGAAGGTTAACACCGTTGGCATATTCCCAAACCATCTCAGTGCCCACTTCAACGCCTGAAGCTGCGCAAATCACAATTAACCCAGCATCGGCAACGCGAAGGGCTGATATTACTTCACCAACAAAATCGAAATAACCCGGTGCGTCGATCATATTTATTTTGGCTTTGCCCCACTCAACCGGCGCCAGAGAAGTGCTGGTGCTGCTCCTTCGTTTTGTTTCCTCAGGTTCAAAATCAGAAACAGTGGTACCATCATCAACTTTGCCCAAACGGGTGATTACCTTGCCATTAAAAAGCATAGCTTCTGCAATCGAGGTCTTCCCTGATCCAGTATGCGAAAGCAAAAGGACATTGCGAATGTCTTCAGTCCGAAAGTCTGACATATTTCCTCCCAAAATAATCTCCCTAAAATACTGTAGTATTTCAGGGAGATCGAGATCAGCTACTCTCTCTGATTTGTTTCGAGGTCCAATACTGCATGTCTATTTGAACCTCGCTATGCATAGTTGTGCTTTCCTTTAAGTAGACAGCACTTCTAGCATAGATTCCTAAAAGAACATTGTCAAGATATTGTTATCGGTGCTACCATACTGTACGTCATAAAAATGGAAGGGAGCCCCATCTCATGTCTACATTCTGCCGATTATTAATTGTGTCATTGTTGCTCGTTGCACTATTTGTTTCTGGATGCAGCGATCTATTTGAGGATGAATCTCCGGAAGGGATCGAACTTGTCGATGAGGTCTGGAAGCTCATACATGACGACTATGTAGATAGCGACCAACTGGATGATCAGGAATTGGCTGAGGCGGCTATCAAGGGATTAATAGAAGCAATAGGTGATCCCCATACATCATATCTCAGTCCGCAACAGAGCGAGATATCGAGGATCGATCTTGAAGGAGAGTTCATCGGTATCGGAGCCACTATAACGATAAGGGAAGGCAGGCTTTCTGTAGTTGCTCCTATCGCAGGTTCTCCTGCAGAACAGGCCGGAATTAGGCCGGGTGACAAAATTTTAGAGATCGATGGGGAATCGACTGAGGGAATGAGCCTGACGGATGCTTTGCTGGCTCTTCGTGGTGATGAAGGGGCTAAGGTGAATCTCCTAGTGCTTCACGTGGATGATGATGACCCCGTCGATATCGTGGCGACGAGGGCTAAGATAGAGATACCCAGTGTTGTTTTAGAGATTCTCCCAGAGGATTTTGCTCATATTAGCGTAACCAATTTTTCCGGGCGCACAGGTTCCGAACTCGAATCAGCAATTGAAGAAGTTTCTTCTCAGGGAGCATCCGGGATTGTCCTGGATTTAAGGAATAATCCGGGTGGGCTGGTCAGTGCGGCAGTCGATGTAGTCAGCCAGTTCATGGATGATGGAGTTGTAGTGTATGCTCTTGATAATGAAGGTGATAGATCAGAATGGTCGGTAGACGAGGGGGGATTAGCGCTGGATACACATTTGGTTGTTCTGGTGAACGCTTATAGCGCTAGTGTTAGCGAGGTGGTTGCCGGAGCCCTGCAGGACTACGATAGGGGAATCATAATAGGAACTACAACCTACGGAAAAGGAAGCATGCAGCATGTACAGGACCTTACCAACGGCGGAATGTTGCGTGTTACCTTTGCTCGATGGTTTACACCAAATGGCAGACAAATAGATGATAAGGGAATTGTCCCTGATATTGAAGTGGAAATCACAGCTGACGATTTTGCGAACGACCGTGATCCACAACTTGAACGAGCTGTTGAGTATTTATCGGGAATGTAATTGAAATTGGTTTGCCGTTACTCAAGTGCCGTGATATGATATTGGGAAAAGGAGGGGCCATCGTATGGAAGTCGATACCTTAAGAGACTGGATCGTAGTTGTTTATGGTGCTGTGGGTGTTGTGGCTACCTGTATAGTTGTCGCCCTTCTGATACTGCTCTATCGCAAAGTGGCCACTATCTTGGATGCCGCCAAGGAAACGGTCGATAATGTACGCAACACATCATCGCTGATCTCAGAGAGTGTGATTCAACCAATTGCTAAAGCGCAAGGATGGATTGCAGGCATAAAGAAGACGTTTAACGTAATTACTTCACTAAACAAAAAAGTAGGGGAAGATTAAAGATGGGAAACGATGGTAAGGGTTCTGGTTTTTTTGGTGGATTTATCCTTGGGGGGATCATCGGTGCTATTGCGGCATTCTTCCTTTCACAAAAAGGCGGCAGGGATTCTTTTAGGTCGAAGTTCAGTGAAGCAGTGTCCCATGTCAGGGAAACCA
>JABHWQ010000117.1 GCA_018657655.1 Chloroflexota bacterium
GGTTCTCTAACCGTGGATACTGCGCGCTACGAGGCTTGTTTGGAAGCAGTGGAATTGGACCTCACTACTCTGGAATTCGATGTATTATGCGCACTGGCTCGTCATGCTGGCCGTGTTTTGAATCGAGAGCAACTCCTCAACGAGGTTTGGGGTTATGATTACTACGGCGATACCCGCGTTGTTGATGCCGTCATAAAACGCCTGAGAAACAAACTTCGCCAGACAGCACCGGATATAGAAATCATCTCTACAGTGCGCAATGTTGGCTACAAATTAGTGGAGCAGAGTTAGCCCGGGAGACATATCAGTATGTTCTCAAGTATCCGACTCCGACTGTCCCTCAGCCACCTGGCGGTGATCATTCTGGCAATGGGTTTATCTGCATTCCTTTTACTGACGTTTCTGGAAAACTACTTCCTTGATGCAGCAAAAAACAGCCTCGAAGCTCAAGCAAGAATCACAGCTCAAGCCCTTATCCCCGGATCAATTCCCGATGAATTCCAGCCAGAAAGCGAGGATTGGGCTCCTGCGCACAATGCAATTCAGCAACAACAGATCTCAAATATCGCTATTTCTGCCGAAAATCTGCCTTCACTTCCGGTCGACACCTTTTTGAATGAAACAGATTTAACCTATCTTACAGACGCTTCTTTACAACTCAGCACTCAATTGGAAACGCGAATACGAATCTTGAATACTCAAGGAATCGTGCTGATCGATTCTCAACAAGAAGAACAAGGTTCCAATCTATCTACCGACTCACTTGTATCCGAAGCCCTTACCGGAAAAACCAGTAGCCGTACCGACACGCGAGGGGAAGATACCATGCACCTGGCTCTCCCTGCTATTTCAGAGGGTCAACTTATGGGAGTCGTCTACCTCAGTCAGACGCTCGGCGATATCACCGCAGTATTGCACGATCTACGCACCCGACTGCTCCTATCCACTGGTATTGCGCTACTCGTTTCAGCCATAGTGGCGCTACTGCTTTCACGAGCAATATCCAATCCCATTCATCGGTTAACAAATGCTGCCACCGCTGTGGCACATGGGGATTTCGATCAGCAAGTGCCAGTCCGTTCTCGAGACGAGCTTGGTCAACTGAGCCGAACGTTCAACGACATGACCGCACGTCTTCGCGCTGCTCGCCAGATGCAAGCTAACTTTGTAGCGGATGTTTCTCACGAATCTCGCACCCCTCTCACATCCATCAAAGGTATGGTGGAAACTCTTCGCGATGGAGCAGTTGATGATCCTGAAGTACGTGATCGATTTTTATCTACAATAAAAACCGAAACGGATCGCCTGATTCACATGGTTAACGATCTGTTGCTTCTATCGCAAGCAGACTCCGCAGCCCTGAACCTCAGCCAAGAGTCCATTGATATATCGGAGCTTGTTCAAACGGTGGTTGATCAATTGTTATCCCAACCTGACGAACGAAAACTCGAACTAAAAACACAGATACACCCCGGCACGCCTCTGGTTTGGATCGACCCCGATCGGATTCAGCAGGTTCTGATTAACCTCCTTGATAACGCGATCAAGTATTCCCATGACGGCGGCTCGGTGACGATCGAAGCAATTCCCCAAAAAGATCAAAAGGTGCTCATCAAAATACGAGACGAAGGCATTGGTATTCCCACTGAAGACCTGCCTCATATCGGTCAACGCTTTTATCGAACAGACAAGGCCCGTTCCCGAGCCAAAGGCGGAGCAGGGCTTGGACTGGCAATCGCCAAATCCTTCATCGAAGCCCACGGCGGTCAATTATGGGTTGATAGTGAAGAAGGTCAAGGAACCACAGTCAGCTTCACTCTCCCGTTGTAATAATCCCCGATTCTCCACTTTAGCCAGCCATTTGTTCCTCTTTTGTACCACCCCTGTCATATTCCCACCCGACCACAGTCACATCATGCAATTGCAATCTTCTTTAGATAGCTAGTGTCCCGAGCGGCTAATTCGTAGTTAGAATGCGCCCGGATTATTAAGCCAGAGGTGTGGAGTGAAGAGAATACTTCTGATTTCAATCTTGTCAGTGATAGTCATCTGTGGATGTGGAAAATCATCTTCGGATACAGTCGCAAAATTGGATTATCCCATGAATTGCATCTGGCATAAAGTGGGGCAAATCAAAGAGGGGGAAGTCTACCAGGACCTGTTTTTCGTTGATGAAAGTAATGGATGGGCAGTTGGAGAATTGGGCAAAATATACCATTCCAGCGATGGCGGTAGTTCATGGACACTACAAGAAAGTGGCACCGACTATGATCTGCATTGTGTCTACTTTGCTAATGATCAGCAAGGTCTGGCAGGAGGATCATATAATACCATTTTAATGACAAAGGATGGTGGAGTATCTTGGGTTTTAGTAAACAAGAACGACAATCAGAAGAGCATATGCATGGACATGTACTTTGTGGATGACGGGATTGGATGGGTCGTAGACAACTATGGTGGAATAATGCACACCCAAGATGGCGGTAAGACTTGGACACGTCAAATCAGTGGGACTCATTGGGCAATCACTTCTGTGCATTTCATAGATACCTTGGAAGGGTGGGCAACAGCAACTAATTGCATTATCCTTCACACCACAGATGGCGGTATGAATTGGTCTGCCAGTGAAATCCGTTTTGATTTTCCGCGTGGTCCAGCGATATTTGAGGACATATTTTTCCTAGATAAGCGAAATGGGTGGATTTCCACCAGTACAATGGCAAGCTCTACAGCAGGCTATACTACTCCATTGTTACGTACTACTGATGGTGGCGACACTTGGTTCGTGCAAAGTGCGGTACCCGACCTTTTCTCCAGTAATGTTTGTTTCATAAATCAGAATATCGGATGGCTTGAAGGAATGAGGGGCGTGTGTATCACAATGGATGGTGGTAAAACCTGGAATTCTCAACTCGAAGAAGATGATGATGATTTGTTCGTCGCCATTAGCCATTCGGGTTCATCACATGTTTGGGTATTAGATCATTACGGGACTATCTATGAATGGATATGTCAAAACTAGAAGGAGAAATCGCATTTTAACAACTGCATGAACTCCGACCCCAAGGGCATGCTCTTTTCGGCCCTGATTTAGCTTCCGAAATTGGTTTTTCACAATATTGGGCGTCACGAGACCTACGCTCGCGATTATTCTACTCATATACTCTGACGTCGGGCGAGACATCAGGCCTACTAATCCTGTCCTCTGAATACCTTCAACCTGTCGGTCTTTTATCACACATGTGTCACATTGTCGATCCACAATATAGATGGGTCAACACATTCAAAAAGGGAGGGGTTAAATATGAACACTAAATCAATCATTCTGGCGGCACTGGCGCTTATCCCGATACTGCTGCTGGCCGGCTGGA
>JABHWQ010000256.1 GCA_018657655.1 Chloroflexota bacterium
GCCGCTGCTGGTACGCACAGCCACCAGACGCAGTTGCGTATGCCCAGAACGCAATCCGCCGATGATTTCCTGCCAGGACAATCCTTCAATCAACCCTACTGCCGCTGCACGCAATGCCGTATGCACGGAATGGCGGCCAATCAAGGGTACTCGCAGGTGCAAAACTTCGTTGCGGTAATGCAACCGGAAACGAATCCCGTCTAAACCCAGGCCTTCAACTTGATCGGCCCACAGATCAGCCTGGGGATCAAGTCCATAATAGAACACCCGCGCCTGGGTCTTTTCCGCCATCTCCCGCACCCACAGATCATCATAATTCAAAATAGCAACCCCATCGGGCGCCGGTGGCAGCGCTTCAATAAGTTCGGCCTTCCCCTGGGCAATGGCTTCCTGTGAGCCAGCTCGCTCTGCATGCACAGTACCTACATTCGTAATGACTCCAACCTGAGGTTGAGCCAAATCGCAAAGTAACGCGATTTCACCTGGCACGTACAAGCCCATTTCCAAAACTGCCCGTCGATGACCTGGGCTCAAACGCAACAAGGTCAGCGGCAAGCCAATTTCATTGTTTAAATTACCAGCATTCTTCAGGGTGCTAAAACGCTGCTCGAGAACTGTAGCCACCAACTCTTTGGTCGTTGATTTACCGACGCTGCCGGTTATTCCAATAACACGAATATCTTGTTGCTGCCGCCAATACTTGGCAATTTTCTGGAGTGCCGAAAGGGTATTCTCTACCCGCAAAGCCAAAGGTATCTTTGGGGTTGATGACAAATCAGCTTTTTGATCTGAGCGTAAATCCAGCGTCGAAACCTCAGCGGACAGATCGCGCTGAACCAATGCGATGCTTGCTCCCTGGTTGAATGCATTCCTAACAAAATCATGCCCATCTACATGCTCACCAGGCATCGCTACAAACAAGGCTCCCGGGATCACCTGCCGCGAATCAACAACGGCATCCGTGATGACCATTTTTGCCCATTCAGGCCGTTGATCGACAAGTGCGTGGAGAATATCTGCCAATGTAAGCATAGAAACTATCGATTTAATCCGCATTCATGCTGAGGCGCACAGCATCGGGAGGAATATCCATCAAAACAACCAGACGGTCTACAGCTTCTCGAAATATGGGCCCGGTCACGAGAGAAGCCCAAGGGGAAGAAGTTGGTTTGTTCAACCAGATGTAGACCATGAATTCAGCATCATCAACCGGGCCCCAGCCAATAAAGGAAGTATTGGTCAGGTTAGAATCATAGATGGTCCCCGTTCCCGTCTTCCCAGCGACCCGATAGTCGGGGTTCATTTTCGTGTAAGATTCGCTCTCAACGATAGTGGCTAACATCTCCGAGAGAGTTCTCGCTGTTTCAGGGGAAATGGGCGAACCAGCAATTTCGCTCTCAATTGTATATTGATGACCCTGGTTGACCACAGCCTTCAATATGTGCGGAGTAACCATCGAACCTTTATTCGCCACAGCGGAAACAGCCCGCAGCATTTGCAGCGGGGTGACAATAATTCCCTGGCCATAAGAGTTTGTCGCAAGGTCGATTTCACGCCACTCTCCGTCTCCAGGTGATCGATACAATCCCGAATATTCTCGTGCTAGCCCGATCCCGGTTGGTTGTCCAAACTGAAAAGCCTTTAGGTAATTGTAGAAGCGAGTAGGCCCTAACTCCTCAACTGCAACATAGGCCAGGCAAACGTTCAGGGAATGCTCCATACAAGTTGTCATGGTTTGAGGCCCCCAGGCACCTCCATTCCAATTGCGGATATCCCAGCCATCGACCGGATAGACTCCTCTGTCCAAATATTCGGTTTCGGGGACCACGACACCGGCATCTAAAGCTGCGGCCATAGTAACAATCTTGAATACTGAGCCGGGCTCATAAATATCCATCGCCATGTTATAGGTCTGATTCCCTTGGAAGATTTCAGTAAACTGCCAGTCTCCAAAAAGATCCATCCTAGGGTTGGATGCCATGGCCAGAATTTCGCCGGTTTTGGGGCTCATAACAATAATCGTTCCAGCCTGGGCCCCACTTGTTCCGACATAGGAATCGAGCAATTCTTCCATGCTATCCTGAATTTCCCGATCAATGGTAAGGATGACATCAGCCCCATCGGGAATATCTGGTAATTCCAAAGCCCGATATGGGTCCGTGGAAATACGCTCGGTTTTCTCAACACCCGACAAAAGCCAATGTAACTTCTCTTCTACTCCATGAGCGCTGACACCTTCCTTGTTCACA
>JABHWQ010000490.1 GCA_018657655.1 Chloroflexota bacterium
CGTAGAGAAGTCCGAGACGCAGGAACCGTTGCGGATCGTGTTCCGGGTGACTGAGCGAACGATGGATACCAGGGGGCAAGCCTTGTTGCTGCCCGAGTTGGAGATAGAGACTTACTGGACATCACTTCCTGACGATCCGAGAACGATTGTGAACCTGTATCACGATCACGCCACCTGCGAGCAGTTTCACAGCGAACTGAAGACCGATATGGACATGGAACGACTGCCGTCAGGGAAATTCCAGACGAACGAATTGGTACTGCTTTTAGGGATGATGGCCTACAACATATTGAGGCTGATTGGACAGGCAGGCCTGGAAGCGGGTAATGCGCCCATTCGGAAAAGGGCCTTCCGGCGTCGAGTGCGCAGTGTGATGCAGGACTTGATCTATCTGGAGTGTCGAGTAGCCAGTCATGCGCGACGACGCGTATTGTCCTTTGAACGTCATTGTCACTGGTTCAAAACATGGCGGCAAGTGTATCTCCGGTTTGCTCCTGGATGAGTGAGGTCATACATATGTAGAAGCTTTCACTGGCGGAGTGTTGTTCAAGAATGTCAGTCCGGCGATGAAGGTATGTCTTGCCAGATGCGATCAATGAGCAATTGCCCCTGTTTTGGAGAGAATTCCCTGTGTTTTGGCAACTTCGCTGGCTAACCTGCCCTGAAAAACGCATACAAGCGTAACCAGAACTCGGGGGACACCACTCAAATAGCTATTGAATGGCTGAACCCACATCACTTCACGGATTCAGGTTTTATACAACTACTTGCAGGGCTCTACTAATAATCCACTAATCCCTTAGTAATCGAGCGGCCTGCCGCGCCAGTATTTAGTATCGCGGTCTCCTCCTCCATACCCCCCACCAGGACCTTTGGGCCATAGAGGCTCACCTTTGAATAGCTTGTAAATGACAACCACAGCCATCCCTGCCAGGAATCCTCCGATGTGAGCCCAATACGCCACACCACCACCGGCCATCCCCAGAGAACCCACTCCCTCGAAGAATTGAAGCATAAACCAGAATCCCAGCAAGAAGTAGGCCGGAATTTTGATGACTGTAATGAAGAAAAAGATCACCAACGTATTGACTTTGCTATACGGATACAGCAGCAAATATGCACCCAAAACACCTGCGATAGCGCCACTAGCACCGATTGTGGGGATTTCAGAAGCCGTATCTGTGGCTATTTGAAGTCCGGAAGCAGCAACTCCGGCTAGCAAATAGAAAAGCAAGTAACGGAAATGTCCGAACCGGTCCTCTACATTGTCCCCAAATACCCACAAGAATAGCATGTTCCCCACAAAATGCATCCAGTCCCCATGGATGAACATGGAGGTAAACAAGGTTACATAATTGGAAATCGGTGACTCGACATCAATAATGTAACCACTCGCTTCGAGCGATTTGATATTCTCCCCGATCAGATGTTCATTTGTTAACAAACCTAACGAACTAAGCCACGAAAAGTCCAAGCTCTTGGTCAACTCGGCAGGAATAAGCCCAAATTGAAAGAAGAAGATGTCCCTGTCTAAGCCCCCCAGCGTCAACTCGTAAATGAAGACAAGGGTACAGACAACAATCAAACTTACATTGACTATGGGAAAACTACGAGTTTTTAATTCGCCATCGGAGAAAGGTAACATTTAAAACTGTACTCCGCTCAATTTGAGCTTTCAAACAAGATAGAAATGACCAAACTGATCGCCTCTACGGTCATTGCAATTGTACTTGCAGTTCTATTATACTTGATATTTGTTGCGGGGTCCCGTCAAAGAATTTTCTTATCTGGAAGTGAACATGTCAAACTGGCAAGAGTTAGAAAAAAAGTATTTTATGTCCACCTTCAAGCGGCAACCAATAGTGCTGACACGCGGCGAGGGTATCCGAGTATGGGACGAAAATAACAAAGAATATCTGGATTTCGTCGGTGGTTGGGCGGTCAATTCTCTCGGCCATTGTCATCCCACCATTGTTGAGGCACTGGATCAGCAATCACGAACCCTTATCCAGGTTTCAAATCAATTCTATACCGTTCCACAACTGCAACTGGCAGAACTTTTAGTCCAGAACAGCTGCCTCGACAAAGTGTTCTTCAGTAACAGTGGAGTAGAAGCCAATGAAGGAGCCTTCAAACTGGCTCGCAAATATGGGCGCATCCACCGCGACAAAGCTTACGAGATCATAACCGTATCAGGCTCCTTCCATGGGCGTACTATTGCCGCAATTGCGGCTACCGGCCAGCACAAATTCCAAAATCCTTTTGTGCCCCTTCCCAACGGTTTTGTAAACGTGGAATACGATAGTTTTGAAGCCATAAAGGCCGCCACCACCAATCTGACCTGTGCCATTATGCTGGAACCCATTCAAGGCGAGAGCGGTGTGAATACCCCTGACACCGCTTACTTCAAACAGGTCAGGGAATGGTGCGACCAAAACAACCTGCTCCTAATTCTGGATGAAATACAAACGGGAGTGGGACGAACGGGCACGCTTTTTGCCTATGAGCAATTCGAGATTGAACCGGATATAATTACACTAGCCAAAGGGCTGGGAGGCGGAGTTCCCATCGGAGCTATACTGGCCAAGGAAAAGGCTGCGGTCTTCGAACCGGGGGAACACGGCTCGACTTTTGGAGGAAATCCTCTGGTCTGTGCAGTGGGATATGCCACACTAAAATTCATACTTGAAAACAGTATACTTGAAAACACAAGAGAGACAGGGGCATATTTGCTGGCTGAACTCGAAGGACTGAAATCTGATTTCGATTTTGTCACCGAGGCCAGAGGACGAGGGTTCTTGTGCGCCCTGCAATTCGACCGTGAGATTTCCGGCGAGGTGGTAACAGCCTGTAATGAAAAGGGTCTTTTGATCAATCCGGTCAAGCCGAATGCCATCCGTTTTATGCCGGCACTCATAACTCAAAAAAGCGACATTGATGCAGCTATAGGCATTTTGAAGGACGTTTTAAGCAAATGGAAATAATTCCTGCTATAGATCTAAGAAATGGGAAGTGTGTCCGGCTCTATCAGGGCGACTACTCCCAAGAAACCATTTTTTCCGATGATCCGGTCTCCATGGCACAGCGATGGGAAAGCGCCGGTGCCAAACGACTTCACCTCGTAGATCTCGATGGTGCTGCTGAAGGCAACCTGGGCAACGAAGTGGTGATTGGTAAGATAGCCAGTAAGGTACTGATACCGGTTCAAATCGGGGGAGGCATCCGGTTAATTGAAACCATGAATAATCTGCTCGATTTGGGAATCGACCGGATGATATTAGGAACAGTGGCCCTAGAAGAACCCAATCTGGTTAAAGAGGCTTGCCAACAATTCGGTGATAAAGTCATTGTGAGTATCGACGCCAAGGATGGCTATGTAAGAGGCAGAGGTTGGAAAGAAGAAGGCACACTGAAAGTTGAAGAGGTCATCTCGCAAATGGATTCGCAAGGAGTGACGCGGTTTGTCTACACCGATATTGCGCGCGACGGTACCCTCACTGAACCTAACTTCGAAGAGATTCAGAAATTTAAGGAGTTTACGCAGATTCCGGTTATAGCCGCCGGCGGCATCGCTTCAATCGATCACTTGAAGAAACTGGCTACACTCGGTGTGGAAGGTGCCATCGTGGGGCGAGCGATCTACACCGGTAACATCGACCTAAAAGAGGCACTGGAAGCCATCGATTCGTAATACATTCGGAGGAATCACTAAAGGACTATGCCAAAATTCGATGAAAAAGGGCTGATCCCCGCGATAATCCAGGATATCAACACCGGTGAGGTCTTGATGCTCGGCTACATGA
>JABHWQ010000115.1 GCA_018657655.1 Chloroflexota bacterium
CCATACCGAGGCGTCTCATTTCTTTATCGAACAGTTCCCTACCTCGAGTGAGGTTCTCAGCTCTTTCCTGTTTTCTGAACCATTGCCGGACCTTCTCACGGGCATGGCTGCTGTTTATGTAGCCAAGATCGGGATTGAGCCAATCCAGACTAGGGCCTCGATCCGCTTTCGTGCTGAGTACGCTGACCACATCCCCGCTCTGCAACTGGTACGAGAGGGGAACCATTTTGTCGTTGACCTTGGACCCGGTACAACGATGCCCCAGATCCGTATGAACTCGATAGGCAAAATCCAGTGGTGTAGAACCTTGCGGAAGCTCCTTTATCTCACCTACAGGAGTGAAAACATATACTTGGTCTTGGAAGATATCGGTCCTGATCGCATCGAAGAAAGCCGTTCCGCTCAGCTCTTTGCGCCAGTCCATAAGCTGCCTTACCCATGCCATCTTCTCTTCGAAGCGCATATCTTTCTTTTCGCCTTCTTTGTACCTCCAGTGGGCGGCTACTCCGAATTCGTTGACCCGATGCATTTCGTAGGTTCGAATCTGGATTTCGAGCGGTTTGCCCTGAAGCGCCATTACCGTAGTGTGGAGCGACTGATACATGTTGCCTCTGGGGTTGGCGATATAGTCGTCGAATTGTCCCGTGATAGGATGCCAAAGATGGTGAATGATCCCTAATGCGTTGTAGCAATCATGTACTTCGTCTACCAGCACTCGAATAGCCATGAGATCATGAATATCGGTGGCTTCCTTCCCTTGATCGGCATATCGCAGCATTTTTTTGTAGATACTGCTTACGCTCTTGGGCCTGCCTTCAACTTCGGCTTTGAGCTTGTCTTTCTTAAATTCGTCACGAAGAACCCGAATGGCGTGGGTAATGCCTCTTTCCCACTCAGTTTTTCTGACGTCAAGGAGATTAGTGATCTCTTTGGATTCTTCAGGGTGGAGATTAAAGAATGCTATATCTTCCAGTTCACTTTTCAATTCCCATATTCCCAGACGATGGGCCAGCGGGACATAAATCTCCATCGTCTCATGTGACATCGCTTTCCGGCTATCGCGATCCAAACGTTTCAGGTTACGCATCTTCTGAAGCCTGTTAGCCAGACTGATGATAATTACACGGACGTCCTTGGCCATGGCAAGGAACATCTTCCGAAGGCTTTCAGACTGTTCTTCGTTTGGCTCCAGCCAGGGGATGCTATCGAGTCTGTTGATGCCTGCTACTAGCCGTTTAACCCCTTTCCCAATCTTGCTCTTGGATTTTTCTAACGGCATTTCCGTATTTTCAGGCAGACCTTGAAGCAGGGCAGCAGCAAGGACCTCGGCATCCATTTTGAGGTCAGCCAGAATTAGAGCACTCTCCAGAGACGCATCCAAGTCGGGTTTACCAGCATCCAGCGCGAACTGGTATGCTTCCTCAATGACCTCCAGGCTATTTTGTGGGAGGTATTCTGAAGCCTGTTTGATGAGCTTTTTGAGTTTCATCTTGAGCATAAAGAGTATAGCGCGGGTTCAGCGAATGTGCAATGAGGAATAAGATTCCAAAATACAGATATCCACATGCAATGCGACGTGATAACGCAGCGTTATTTCTGAGTAAATCCCTTGCTGATGGAGTTATTGGGACATGCCTGATAGTCAGGTATGCAGTGTGTTTACTTCGTGTTTGTGGCAAAAGTGAAATTAAAGAGTTAGAATATTTATAGAAGATAGCCCCTGCTCTTCTCCAGAATGGAAATATTAAATGCGTATCGTGTTTATGGGTACTCCCGATTTCAGCTTACCCGCGTTGAAAATACTTATATCAAGCGAATATGAGGTTGTAGCCGTGTATACGCAACCGGATAAACTTGCTGGAAGAGGGCGGATGATTAAAAGCTCTCCTGTTAAACAGGCTGCTCTGGATAATGGTATACTCGTATTTCAACCGGAAAATTTTAGGGATCTGTCTGAAGTCGAGCGTTTGGCAAACCTTAAACCTGATGTTATAATAGCGGTCGCATTTGGGCAGATACTACCGCAACAGGTGCTGGATATCCCGAAATACGGATGCCTCAATATTCATCCATCTCTTTTGCCCAAATATCGTGGGGCATCTCCAGTGGCTTCTGCAATTTTGGCTGGTGACAAAGAGACCGGGGTCAGCATAATGTTGTTGGATTCTGGTATGGATACAGGTCCTGTCTTAGCCCCGAAAAAAGTATCGATAGATAATTCGGATACCACCGAATCCCTTGAATTGAAGCTAGCTAAGATAGGGTCGCAATTGTTAATAGAAACTCTCCCAAAATGGTTTGAGCACGAATTGCAGCCGGAACGTCAGTATACTAGGGATGCGATTTATACAAAACAAATTTCGAAGAAAGATGGGGAGCTGGACTGGTACCTTCCAGCGGTAGAATTAGAAAGAAGAATCCGCGCCTTCTATCCATGGCCGGGATGTTACACTCGATGGAATGGAAAGATGTTGAAGGTGCTGGAGGCTGTGGTCTTACCTGACGTGGAGCAATCGGATCCGGGAGTAGTAATATCATTACCCTCCAATTCTGAGGTGCCTGTAGGAGTAGGCACTGGGGATGGAGTACTAGGTCTGCGCCGCGTTCAGCTTGAAGGGAAAAAGGTAAACTATGCAGTTGAATTCTTGCGAGGCTACAAGGGATTTGTTGGAGAGAAATTGGAGTAGGGAAAGAGTGGTATTCAGAGAACTTGTTGATATGATCAACCTTCGGTGTTTATTTTCGCAATTCCAATTGCGTTATAATGGTGGAACTAGTTTGGCGTTCATCGATGACATAGTCTTACACCAGAAATGAACGGGAGACATATATGAAAAAGATATCGGTTCGTGTAATTGTAGTGGGTTTGATCGTGTGTATTTGCGCTGGTATTGGTATAGGATATGCGATTAAAGATAGCCAGGCGAGGGCGCTGGATTTGGAAAATTCGGAACTTGAAGACCGAATAGCAGTTCATGACTCAACTGTAGAGCAGCTACAGGAACAGGTTGCTGAATTGAATACCAATCTTGAGGCGAAAAGGTCGGAACTCAATTCGCTTGGGGTGGAGTATAGTGGTATTTCTGGAAGTCTGACAGCCGTACAGGAAAGCTTATCGATATTGGAAGAAAACTATCAGGAGTTGGATGCGAACTACCAGAAGAGTGTAGAGGCTGAAGCAAAGTTACGGGATGCATGCGGAAGCGCCACAGTTGATGAAATACTGCGGTTAAGAGATGAACTGGAAAAGAGCAAGGAGCTGAATGCGGCAGTTGACTATGACAAAAGATGGTTGGAAGTAGAGATAGCTATTCTTAACAAAAAGATGGAACGTTCTCCGGACAATGCACTTGATCGTGAGGAAGTGTTCAACAACACGGAGACGTACAGCAGCCCTGCATGGAAGGGCGATGATTTTGGGTTGCAGCAAAAACTGGAAGAGATTGCTCAGTCATATTACAACACTCACACCTACTATGAAGGTGAGACCGATTGCAATGATATGGCTGCTGATCTCTGGAATATGCTGCTCACGGAGGATATCAAATCAGTAATAGTTGTGGGTGATCGCGGCCAGGTGGGTGAATCCTTTGAAGAGAGCAAACATGCGTGGCTGTACGTGTTCAATGGTGATGGTAAGGTAATATACTTGGAACCTACTGATGGCGATGTTTTCTATGGACTCTTGCCGAATGGTAACGCTAATCCAAAAGCCGGTGCATACCGTGAGGCATTATATATTTATGAGAAGCCTTCCGATTTGCGTATGGACCTTAAGGCTTGGTGGTAATTGCGAGCAGTAATTGGAATTATTTAGGGATGGTGTTTTAAAAATGAGTTTATTAA
>JABHWQ010000114.1 GCA_018657655.1 Chloroflexota bacterium
CTCATTTATCATCAAGCTTGTTTCTTGCACGAATGGTGCTAGGCGGTCAGCATAACCGCAATATTCCTCGTATACTTCATCAAAAGAGAGGGGGTTTGCGTCGAAGACTTTGGTTATAATCCGGTTCTTGTATTCTAAAAATCCACGGAGTCGCTTTTTCAGGAGGTCCCTGTCCACTAGTTCACCCATACGCAGACCTCTTCGGGCAGCCTTATCCATGTAAGCAGGGCCTATACCTTGTTTTGTTGTTCCAATGGCGCTGCTGCCACGAGCGGTCTCTTCTAATTCATCGAGGATAAGGTGATATGGCATAATTAAATGAGCCCGGTCACTTATATAAAGCCGGTCTACGCCAATACCTCTTTGCTGAAGGGTTTCAATTTCGTTGATGAGAATCTTGGGATTGATAACTACACCGTTGCAAATCAGACAATTTGTCTTTGCATTAAAAATACCGGAAGGTATAAGATGGAGTTTAAATTTGCCTTGTGAATTGACAACTGTATGACCGGCATTACTTCCTCCGGAATATCGTGCTACAACATCCGCCTTCGTACCTAAAAGATCGACGATTTTACCTTTGCCCTCGTCTCCCCATTGTCCCCCGATTATTGCAATTACCGACATCCGTACACCTCTTGTCCCTTAACGCATCAGCGTTTCCGTTTTGGCTCTATTGGGCGAGCTATACCTATATTTTGTAGGCAAAAAAACGGAGAGGGTGGGATTCGAACCCACGGTACCCGAGGGTACACGCGCTCTCCAGGCGCGCCTGATCGACCACTCCAGCACCTCTCCAAAATAATCTCTAATACATAAAATTTGCTGCTACCGCTCGAAAGCGGAGGAGGCGGGATTCGAACCCGCGGTAGCCAGAAGCTACACCGCTTTTCGAGAGCGGCACCTTAAACCACTCGGTCACCCCTCCCAAACGCTAGATTATAACATCCAGAGGTCTCCTTGACAAGATCAAAGCCACTATTGTATTATGCTAAATGAAAATATTTTTCATTTAGCATAATGAGATGAGACCTACAGAAAGAAAACTCACGTTGGCACTCGGACATAATGGGTACAAGCTTACAGCGCAAAGAAGATCTGTGCTGAAAGCAATATCCAATAGCCATGAACACCTGACACCAGCGGAAGTGCATGAGAGGGTTAACCAGGAAAACTCAAAAATTGGACTGGTTACCGTATATCGAACGCTGGAATTGCTTTCTGAGCTTGGACTCATTTGTCAGGTGCACAGAGAAGGGAAATCACAAAGCTACACATTAGCGCCTTCCGGTCACCATCATCACATGATCTGCTCTGAATGTGGGACTGTTGCTGATTTCACTGATTGTGATCTTGGTGAATTGGAAGCAAGGCTCTCACGTGAGACAGGATTTGAAATAGAAGGCCACCTTTTGGAGTTTTCCGGACGATGCGGAGACTGTCAAGAACAAGCTGGGAGAAACGCGGATGATTAGTGTAATAACGAAGGAACTCAGAGAACATGCTCCCTTTACGGCGTTAGGAGCCGTCGTAGGTGTGGTCATTCTAGTAGCTATTGTTCTTGCGGATGTTTCCGGGGATTTCTCGGAGACGTTATTCGAGATCTTTCATCCAGCCCATGTTGTTTTTAGTGCTATCGCAACTACGGCGATATATCGATTGTATACCAAGAGCCGATGGTGGGCAGCGATCTTGATAGGGTATACCGGATCAATTGGAATAGCAACTTTGAGCGATTCCCTAATTCCCTATTTAGGTGAAACCTTATTAGATCTTCCTAATGCCGAAGCTCATGTTGGATTCATTGAGGAATGGTGGATCGTCAATCCAATGGCTTTCCTGGGAATCGCAATTGGTTTCCTCAGACCGATGAGCAAATTCCCTCATGCAGGGCACGTGTTATTGAGTACCGCGGCTTCTTTGTTTCATATCACAATGGCTCTGGATAATGAAATGGAGTGGATTCTGGTATTACCGATCTTCGTTTTCCTTGTCCTCGCTGTCCTTCTGCCGTGTTGTATGAGCGACGTGATATACCCTCTTTTATTCACCGGTAAAAATGGGGAAATCCATTCCCATCATCATCATTGAGAGTTTCATTCGCACGGAGCTTTTAGAGTGACTCTTCATCTGGAGTGTTTCTCTGTGTGCCCCAAGTGATTTCTGATTGGCAGAGTCTGTCCCGTCTGAATCGCGCTGAATCCATATTTCTTGCGAATCTGGTCGATAGCCTGGTCAAGGTATGCCAGCTTTTGTGATGACGTATCAAGCAGGTTGAGTTGCTTTTCTGGTCCCGTTAGATTCGAAATACCGATGCCAATCAATCGTATCGGATGTCTGCGCTGAGATAAACAATTGTCTAAAAGCTCTGATCCGACATTAAAAATGACTTGATCGAGGTCAGTAGGTTGTTTTTGAGTTTGGCTGCGTGTGATAGTATCGAAATCAGAGTATCTGAGCTTCAGGGTCACGCATCTGGCTTGTCTTTCCTGTAGGCGGAGATCGGCTCCGATTCTCTCAGTGAGATGCTTCAGCGTTGCCTTGAGCAAATGCAGATCGAGTGTATCCTGCTCTAGCGTAGTTTCTCGGCTGATAGATTTTACCGTGTCATAACGTTTGACTTTCCTATCATCGATTCCGTTGGCGTGGCGTCGAATCATTTCACCATGGATACCGAATTGATCTTTCAGAAGTGAAACAGGTAGCTTAGCTAATTGCCCGATTGTGGATACTCCGAATCTCTTGAGAGCTTCTTGCATTTTAGGTCCCACACCGGGCAAATCTTTGATTGGCAGCGGTGCCAGAAAGGATATCTCTTGTCCTGCAGCTACTTCGACCAGGCCATCAGGTTTGGAGAAATCGGAGGCTACTTTGGCTACAACTTTGCACGTCGCTATCCCAATCGAGGCGGTGATCTCCAATTCATCCCGAATTCGGGATTTTAGTCGACGAGCCGTCTCGCGAGTTGGACCGTATAGCGGTTCGAAACCTGTGAGGTCCAGAAATGCTTCGTCGAGTCCTCCCGGCTCTAAATCCGGGCTGAAGTCGGCCAGGATATCCATGAATCTGGCGGAGAAGTCTCTGTAGAGCGAAAAATTGCCGGGGAGAAAAATAGTCTGCGGGCAAAGTCTGTGGGCAGTAGCGATCGGCATGCCAGCATGAAGTCCGAACTTACGCGCTTCGTATGAGGCGCAGGCAACCACCCCCCGGCTGTCGGGATGTCCCCCGACCACCACCGGTTTGCCCAGGAGATCATGATTTAACACCTGTTCAGCGGAGACAAAGAAAGAGTCGAGATCGATATGAAATATTTGCCGTTCCATTTTTATGAATCGCCGGGATGAATTGCGCCGTTCTTAACCTCGAACCTTTCGGCCTGAGCCAGGAAATCGGAAGGGAATCGGTCCAGGTCTGTAGTGGTCATGAGCACTTGCTGGTAGCTGGAAACCGCTTCCAGAATGTGTTCGCGCCTTTCTCTATCCAGTTCGGAAAGAACGTCATCCAGAAGCAGAACCGGGGGTTCTTCGGTTTGCGTTAGCATGAATTTAGCTTCGGCTAATTTGATTGATAATGCAGTGGTTCGTTGCTGACCGCGAGAGCCATAGGTTCCCATATCCACGTTATTGATCAGGAACCTTAGCTCATCACGGTGGGGCCCTACCGAAGTCTGTCCACGAATAAGCTCCTTCTCTCGAGCTGCGGTGAGTTCTTCATTGAAGGCTTGTTCGATATCATCGAGGCTTGCCAAATTGCTCGTTGCTGATTCGAGGTTCGGCTGATAGTGTAAGGCCAATACCTCTTTCCCCCCGCTGAGCTGGTCATGTATCGGCTTGGATAGTTCGCTAATACTGGCTATGGTTTGCTGCCTCTGGAAAACGATCCATGCTCCCAGTTGAACCAGTTCGTTATCCCAGAAAACGAGTTCGTCCGGGTGCCCATGGTGCATCGCTATCTGGCGCAAAAGATGGTTCCTTTGTCCCAGCACTTTGTTATATCGTTGCAGTTTTCTTAAATATTGTGGATCGACTTGCGAATTGGTGATATCAAGGTGTCGCCTTCTTAACGCTGGTTCCCCGCCGATAAGATCGATATCCCGAGGGCTGAACATGACCATATTAAGTTGCCCAACGAGGTCAAAAGCGCGGCGGGCCACACCATTTACACGAATGTGTTTTTGGATTGGTATGGGGAAAGAACTCGACTGGTATTGAGCGGACCTCGGTTGCAGAACGATCTCCAACAAGACTTCCCGATCAGACCTGTTGATGCTGGCCGAAAGCCGCGAGAAAGGTATCTTTTGTTGCATCATATCCCAATTTATGAGTTCCTTATCCGGAACACTTCTGGACAGCCGCGTAGTGGCCATGAAACAAATGGCCTCCAGGAGATTAGTTTTCCCCTGGGCATTATCGCCTTGGAAAATAGAAATACCATGAGGAACATCGAACTCCAATTCGATGTAGTTGCGGAAATTAGTGAGTTGAAGACGCTCGATATGCATTCGGGGCCTCTGGGGAGAATGTAGCTTTTAAGCAGTGACATGTCAAGGCCGGATTTGGCGCAAACTGGCGGAATATAGCGGTATGCCGATTTGCTTCCCGGTTAAGGAATCTCTGAATAAGTCTCGAATCA
>JABHWQ010000175.1 GCA_018657655.1 Chloroflexota bacterium
CAAGGCTCTGTTATAATCTGACCAATTAGTAACTTTGTAGCGGGTTGGTGAGGGATGCTTTTTCATTGTGGGGGATACTCCCATTTCTCTATTTCCCCCACGGCAAGATTAACCGCTTATTCGCATTTGTGCAACAAAGCCGGGACCCACGCATAACCGCTTTACTCCGCCTCTAATTCAAAAACATCGTGGAGGGCCTGGACAGCTTCGGGCACCTTATCTCCGTCTATAATACAGGTAATTCTTATCTCAGAGGTTGATATAAGTTCGATATTGATCCCCTTGTCTGAGAGCGCTTTGAACATTCGTGAAGCATATCCGGGGCCACTCTGCATTCCGGCCCCAATGATGCTAACTTTGCCCAAAGTAACATCGCTCACGCACTCCTTGGCTCCGACAGACTTAATCACTGGCTCCAGAGCTTTCATCGCGTTCTGCACATCACCTCGCGCCAGTGTGAAGGTCAAATCGGTAATTCTATTTACACTGGCATTTTGAACGATACTATCGACACTAACACCTTTATCCGCTAACTCTTCAAAGATGGTGCTGGCAATTCCCGGTTTATCAGGTACACCAACAACCGTTATTTTGGCAATATTCAAATCATGCGCAATACCACTGACTTTATTTCTAATCTCCATCGGAACGCCTCCATGAATGAGAGTGCCTGGGTTATCGTTGAATGACGATGCCACCAGTATCGGCATATTGTAGACCCAGCCCAATTCCACCGCTCGCGAATGCATCACCTTGGCCCCGACTGATGCCAATTCCAGCATATCTTCATAACCTATCTCTTCGATCTTCCGCGCCGCAGGCACTATCCGTGGGTCAGCAGTGTAAACCCCTTCAACATCGGTATATGTCTCGCATTTATCCGCGTTGAGGCTAATTGCCAATGCAACCGCGCTAGTATCGGAGCCACCACGCCCAAGAGTAGTTACATCCATCTCCTCGGTAATACCCTGAAAACCAGCCACTATGACAATTCTGCCTCTGTTGATTTCCTCGATAATGCGCTCAGGGTTTATCCCTGTAATTTTGGCCTTGCTATGGGATGAATCTGTTGTTATTCCAGCCTGGGCACCCGTTAGACTTATCGCTTTGTGTTTTGCCGAACGCAAAGCCATGGTTAGCAAGGTAGCAGTCACAATCTCACCGGTTGATAGCAATGAATCCATCTCTCGCCTGTTGGGACGAGTGGAAACCTCATTAGCCAAGCTGATGAGACTATCGGTGGTCTTACCCATCGCCGAAACCACCGCAACTACCTGATTCCCCTGCTCCTGTGCCCGCATTAACCTGCAAGCAACATTTTTAATCTTTTCGGCATCAGCCACCGAGCTTCCACCATATTTCTGTACAATAATCGCCATTTCTTACTCAACAATCAGTTTTTTTGAAATACTATGATAACCACCTAAGTATAGCACCGCGTCACTTGCAGGTTCAACAATAGGACATGGAGTTGACAACCCGCCTTTTTGTGATATTTTTGTCCTATACCAATCCAGTCCAAACAAAGGAGCAGCATGCCTGATATTGATGATAAAACTCAACTGGTTGCTTTCTGCGGCCTATATTGCGGTAACTGTGGCTCCTACAAAAAGGGGAAATGCAAAACCTGCAAAGACGATGGAGGCTTTTCAAGGTGCAAGGTTAGAAAATGTTGTATCGAGTTGAACTATCAAACATGCGCAGAGTGCGACAAATCCCTCGACTGTAAAACGCTGGACAACTTCATCAGTAAGATATTTGCACTGGTATTCCGTAGCAACAGAAAAGGAAACCTGAGGCATATCAAAGAGATTGGTATTAAAACGTGGGCTGAAGATCAAGCAGCCGCTGGGAAGAAATAGAGAGGGATACCAGGACATCCGATAATCAATCGACGCACCCAAAGCTATTGCGCTGTTGCAATATGTCTTTGCAAGCAAGAGGTATCTGTTGCAAGATTCACAAATTCCTCTATGATATCTCGTCCAATCACTAAACCCACGGAAAATTGAGATAGCCCCCACATCACAATGTTTTGGGACAGGATGGGAGATTGTCGCTGACAAAGCACGCCAGGAAATCACGGTGCAAATCAGGCTTATTGGCCTGCGATTGCCGATCAAGTATCGATACGACTTCACCCGAATCAAAGCACCTATTCATCATTGACACTGTTTACCAACCTTGATAAAGTCACTGTGTCGGTCAATTATGGAACAAGGAGATATTCGATGAAAAAAGCAATCCCGGTAATCATTTTAGTGCTTCTCACTTCGTTTCTGCTGGCTTGTAGCAGTGATAGTGACGAAGATACGCCATCAGCCAAAGAAAGTTCGTCTAACCCGATCGGGCTGGTACCTCAAAAGGCCAATTTGCTGGGATATCTCAATGCAGCCCAGCTTCTCGATGATGAAGACATCATCAACATGTACAATGAATCTGACAAGGAGCCTGGAGACCCCGAAACAATCGAAGACGCCCTGGATATGATCGGGGCAGAGGGATTTGGCGCTGTGGTGCTGTTCGCCGATCTTTCCGATATGTCCGATCTCGATTCCATACCTGATATCCCGGATGATGGCAGCATTCCGGATTTGGGTGAACTTGATGGCTATATGGGAATTATTGTGGAGGGATCCTTCGATAAAGACAAGCTCATCGCAGGCATCGAAGCCGAAACTGAAGAAGAGATTACCACTTCAACTCACAACAACCATACAATTTATGCCGATTCAGAAGGTAGTGCCATTGCGTTCCTGAGCGACGACATGTTCGTGATGGGAACCATTGATCCGGTAAAGGATGTCATCGACGTCAAAGAAGGTGACGAATCGTCGGTCAATGGTGAGGTTCTCGATATCTACGACGACCTCGGCACAGCTCTTTTTAAACTGGCTATGCTGATACCTGAAGGCCTGGCAGAGGAATTTGCTGAAGAAGACATGGGCGCAGATGGAATTATGTCCATGGATATGTCTGAATTTGAAGATATCGAGACAGTCGCATTAACCGTTGACAAGCAGGATGATTCCGTAGCCATCGAGGCACAGATATGCTTTGCCAGTCAAGATTCCGCTCAAGCATTAAAAGAAATCATTACCGACCTGGCAATGTTGTTCGGACTTGAGGATCTTGAATTATCAGTTAATGGTTCATGTGTGCTTATCGGCATCGAGATTACGTCAGCGATGATCGAGGATACGATGGAAGGAATGTTAGAAGGCTTTGCATTTGAGCTTGAATAGCGCATGATCTATAACCAAGCTACAAAAAAGGCGGTGACTTTGTCACCGCCTTTTTATATTCCAACCAAAATTTTGGTGTTCAATCTCCACACAATTCCTGATAGTTACAATAAGCACAGAACTTTCTGACATTCCTGGGGAAATTGTCTTTAGCCTTGGGAATATTTTCCTCTACTATTTCGCAGCATTCGTACATCTCCCTGGTTTGGAGAGCTATTTGTTGGGCAAATTCATCCAGTTCATCCTGAGTAAAACTATGTTCCATCTCCTGATAGTTTTCACCCAAATAAACTACAACCGGCTTTACCTTTTCCGCCTGCGCCCTGCAAATATCCTGGGCATATACAACATAGCCCGTCATTTGCCTACGATGTTTTTCCCGATCAATCTTTCCGGTTTTCCAGTCAAGTACACAAAGATCACCTTCCGCCATCGGAAAGAGGAAATCTACCTTGCAATACGCCTTTAGCCCATTTATTCGAACTTCGCCAAAATCATTCGGTTCGATTACCCATTCGCTTCGACTTTTAATACCTTCCTCAGCCAACCACGAATACCAATGGCTCTCAAAGAAGTTTTTGAGGCAAATACCAACACGATCCTTAAGATCATCCGAATCGATTTGATCTCGCTGTCCGTAATGGACCTCAAGGAATGTTTTTTCTTGAACAGCACGATCAACTAAATAGTGGGAATAGTTGATAACTTCAGTGTGATTTTGAGGGGTTTGGTTTTTCTTTATCCGATGCAATTGGGTGGCAATGGCATCGTGTACCAGATTTCCGATTTCCAAATGTGTACTGGTAAGCGACTTCAGAGAATCGAGCTTCTGTGCCGGTATTTCTTTGTCATATTTTTTGGCGTAATAGTCGTAATAGTACTGCCGCTTGCAGCCTTCGAACTTCTCATAGCGGCTGACGGACCAGCCAAGGATCGGTGTAAAGGAGTACTTTCTCTGCATACCGTTTCAAACCTCACCGCGATAACCGGCATCGTTAACTGATTTAACTACATCATCTACGGTAGCGGGACTAGATTGGTCAAAGGTGGCTGTCCCTGACTGAAGATCAACCTTGACGTTGCTTATCCCAGGAAGCTTCTCAATCGCCTCGGTAACCCGCCTGACACAATGCTCGCAACTCATGCCTTCAACATTTATTGTTGCCATCGTTCTCCTCCCAATAATCATGTGGCGCACAGCGTACAGTGATAGATTGGTTTAAACAAGGAAACTAAATACTTGGAGTAAAGTCCAGGAGTTCAAGCTGAAGCGATTCCTGCCCACGCCACCTGTTCAGCTTTAAATTATACACGATATCTATAAGAGGAGCATTATCACCATTCAAGTGGTTCAGTCCAAATCCGATAGCATCCCAGAGCACACCGCGATCACCCAGCTTAAGCTTTAAATGTTCACCA
>JABHWQ010000113.1 GCA_018657655.1 Chloroflexota bacterium
CATCCGTCCAAGCAGCTCCAAGAAGTGCTCACAGTAGACCGCTTCAGGGAAGATCACGCGACGTTCAATACCTCGCGACATCACGTGGTACCAGCCGTTCTCTACATCTATTCGCAGGGGGCGGGACATGGCAAATCACTACGCATTCTCGCATAACCCGTCAACCAAAACAACGAATGTAGAGCTGTGACCCCCTTGTTCTCAATTGCCAGCCAATACCCTTGGTAACTTTGAGGAGCCCCCGCTGCAGAACATCCAACCGCGTTGTTCCCGCACAAACACATTCCGAAAAAGTACAAAAATCAAAATAGGTGAAGAACATTTTACCGCTATTTACCTGGTACCGGTATTTTGGCTGACTGTTTTTCACTGGAAAAGAGGGGGGGCTTCAATGGGGTGACCTTGTCAAAAAACAGTGCACTCAGCGTCGCGTTATCACCTCGGATGTGATTCACGCTAACCCTGCATGAACCCGTAACGCGATAGACGAGATAAGCCCCGTTTGTGCTGTCCTCGACCTGCTTTGTCGGTCCGATCAGCTCCTTGGTTTCCAGGTCCAGTATTTCAGCCGATAGGCGCATGCCGCTCTTATCCCAGTCAACAACGTAGAGCGCGAGATCATAGGTGCTGTTGTCTGTGACTGTAATGTCGACACCGAATCGTTGTTGGCAGGCACGAGGATTGCCCGTATGGATGCACCCAACCTTTCGAGCCGTAGCGTTGGACGAATCGGCTGCAGGAGCTCTGGGATCCTGAGTGGCCAGAGTTAGGTTTGCATGTTTGGCTCTGTGGTACTTAATGGATTTGCAGAACTCGGGCAGCGTTACTTGATGCTTGCTCACGCCATGATAATTGAGCAGAGCGTATCCATCTTTGCCATAGACACCTCCCCAGTTCCCCTGGGTTTTCTTGTCGAGTTTTATAAAGGGTGCCCTGTAGACATAAGGACCCGCATCATAAGAAGGCGTTGCGCCGGTATAGGATACGACGGCCTGGTAAGTTCCCGGCTGAACATTGATGAAGTAAACAAATTCAGCGTCTTCCTTCGCAGCCCCAATGCCTGGGATGGGATGAGATTTCGTATCCCATGCTAGCTTCCCGTTTATTTTGATGGCGGTGATGTTTTTTTCGACTTTGGGTATGGCAACGTTTCCGGTGGTTCCTTCAGGGATCATTATCAAGCATTCGCCTGTGATTACATTGAAGCTCGCCTGGATTTCGCCATGCGGCGTGGAGACTTTCCCTTCCACCGATGTCAGATGTCTCCCCAGATGCGGTATGACATCAAATGTTTTGAAACCGGGGCTGCTCGGCTTGATGCCCAGCACTTCTTCGGTCAGCCATTTGGTAACCCCACCACCCCATGGGTGGCACAGGCTGGGGTAACCGGACTGATTATTGGGAACCGCATCATTTTTCCCCAACATCTCACCCCATGCAGGCCGGAATGATTCAAAGAACGTGGTGCCCCCGTACTGAATCTGACCACCCCACAGATCCAGAATGCTGCTGTAAGCTTCGTCATATCTGTTCATGAGTGCCAGAGCTTGAATAACCCAGTACTGGTTGAACGGGGAGTAGGAGAGACGTTGCAGCCGATCGTTAAATCCAGCGTTGAGAAACATCTGCTTATTCTCTTTGCTGTTGGTGATCTCCGTACAGATGGCATCGGCAGAGGCATGGAGGCCGAAGTCAGCATACCAATCCGGGTCATCCTTGCGAATTTCCTGCATCAGTTCATCCGCTTTTCTAAGGTAATCATCGCCCGTTTCCTGCGAGGATTCACTGGTGTCCTGAAAAGAATGGGTGCCCAGTGCTTGGGCAAACTCTCGACAGGCCCTGATCGTCAGCATCTTGTAAGCCTTCTGATTTTCTGAACAACTGTGATCCTCGAACCCGGCTCCAAGTCTGTCATCCCATCCGTAATACCCCAAACGCGGTTTTTTGCCGTATACATTCAGCGCGTCTTTCAGCTTCGCTTTCACATTAGGAAGATAGCGCTGGAGCGTCGCGGTGTCACCGGTGTACCGGTAATAATCGAGCAAGCTTAACACCCAATAGAGGGAGTAGCTTCTAATGCCATTAAACTGAGTGGCCGTTCTATCAATATTGTGTTTTGCAAAATCATAGTTGGCAAAG
>JABHWQ010000112.1 GCA_018657655.1 Chloroflexota bacterium
CATCAGCTTTGAGGCTGGCCCCGCCCACTAATGCGCCATCGATCTCCGGCTGGCTGAGTAGCGCAGCGATATTGGCAGCGTTGGCGCTTCCACCGTATTGAATACGCAGTTCTTGAGATGATGTGCCGAACAGTCGGGCTACTACGCTTCGCACCAGACCGATAGTATTGTTGGCTTGCTCTTCCGTAGCTGCGCGTCCGGTACCGATGGCCCATATTGGCTCGTAGGCGACGACAATATTTTCGAGAGAGGTTAATCCATCCAGTGCGGCCTTCACTTGCCGGGTAACGATCTCTTCAGTTCTGTTGGCTTCATTTTCTTCCAGAGTTTCACCAACGCAGACGATCGGTTTCAGTCCCGCGGTTAGCGCTGCTTTGACTTTCTTGTTCACCAGTTCATCGGTTTCCCCGAAAAATTGGCGACGTTCCGAGTGGCCCAGTATCACATATTGGCATATACCGGCCAGCATATCCGGGGATACCTCACCTGTGTAGGCCCCTTTGTTTTCAAAATACATGTTCTGGGCACCTACACCAATTGATGATGCCATGAGCATTTCAGCTACTTTCGGGAGTGAAAGGAAAGGAGGGCAAACCACCGATTCAACCCCGCTAATGCTTTCGAGTCGATCCTTCATTTCACCGACGAGGCGAACCGACTCGAAGGTTGTGTTGTTCATCTTCCAGTTTCCGGCGATTATGGGTATGCGCATTTTACCTCCTTAGATACACTCGCTTACTATGAATTATGAATCTTAATGTGAAGCTAATACAGTTCAATTACGTGGTTAATCATCAACTTAAACATCAATCTAATCATCAACCTTTTATGAAGCTAATCATGAAAAGTTCTATGATAGAATGTAGTGGGTATTCCTGCCAAGTCCCTCAGATTTGATCAGGCCTGAGTCCACCAGTTTTGCTATTTCTTTGACTGCTGTTTGATGAGACACGCCAAACATCTCTCTTACATCCCTGTTAGCAATTTGTCCCTGATCATGTATCATCTCTATGATTCTAATTTGTCTTTCAGTCAGGGATTTTTGCCCTTTCCTTCCGACCTTGCGCTTATCAATACTCAACTTGAGAACTCTTTCCTGCACTGCCGCAACGGAGAGGGCAACGCCTTGAGCAAAGTATTCCAGCCATTCGGTGAGATCGCATATATTGGGATCGACACTTTGAAGTGCGTGGTAGTACTCCAAACGGTCGCTATCGTAATAATCATCAAGAGCGAAAAAGCGGTTGGTATCGAATCCGCGTTGATAGAAAATGAGTGCTGCCAAGGCTCTCGCAACTCGGCCGTTACCGTCTATAAAAGGGTGTATCCTGACAAATTCATAGTGGACTATTCCTGCTTCGAGCACCGGGTCGAGATTTTTGGTGTCTTTGTGATTGAGCCAAACCACGAATTCTGTCATGAGTTTGGGTACATCTTGAGTCTCGGGTGGGCGGAAGGTTATTTCGCCGCTAGAACGATTGACAACTACAACTTGTCGATTGCGATACTGTCCTACATCGTCATAATTTTCTAGGACTCCATCAGTTATCAAACGATGAATGTTAAGAATCGTATCTTCGGTAAGTTCCTTTTTAGGTGCTAATCGAGGTAGTCTATCCAACAGATCCAGGTAATTAAGTACCTCTTGCTTAGCCTTGCGCTGGGCCATAATATCGCGGCCCTCTGCCAGTTCACTTACCTCTTCCAGTGTTAATGGGTTACCCTCGATAGCGGTCGATGAGTGAGCACTTTGGATCAATGCTTGTTTCCGGAGTGACATTGCCCAATTCGGCACAATATATGCATTAGCAATTGCTTCCTTTGAAGCTGTTATGCTGGTTAGCAGATTTAGCAGTCTGTGAGTAATTTTGTATCGAGGGCTAAACATACAGTTCAGGCTCCGAACTTGTCCAACTTCAAGGCATTGGCCATGGCCAATGGCATAATATCTGCGGCCAGAAATCTTCCCAGTCCGCCATTGATACAAGCTGTTTCAGAAAATTCAGTGCAATTGTCGGTGCGGCAATACTGGGCTTTCAGTAAAATTGGTACAGGATGCCAGCTATGACCTTTCAGTATTGCGGGAGTGGAATGGTCGCCTGTGACCACTAACACATCTGGTTTAAGATCGATAAGCTTTGGCAGAAGTGCGTCTGCCTCCTCAATCACCCGGATTTTCCTTTCGAAGTCGCCATCCTCACCGGATGAATCGGTGTATTTGATGTGAACGTAGAAAAAATCGTGATTAACCCAGTTTTGAGCGAGTGTATCGAGTTCATCGGCAAACGTGGCTCCGGTATCGAGTATCTCCATTCCAACCAGCCGGGCCATACCTCGATACATGGGGTAGGAAGCGATTGCGGCGGGATTCAATTTGAAGATATCCCCCACTTGCGGCAGGTTTGGGCGCTGGGAAATACCCCGGAACAAGATCATGTTTGCCGGGTGAGAATCCGACAGAATCGGTTTTGCTTTGGCGATAAACTCATTGATCGTTCGAACTAATTTGTTTGCATCGGGTGAGAGAGCGATCGGTTCCCTGGGCTTCAATCCGACTTTTTGGGGGTCGGTATCATTGACCTCCCCGTCGAGTCCCTCTCCCCGGAAAACGACGGCGAATCGGTGCTCTTTGCCGGGCATGATGAATAGCTCGGTGCCATCGATCTTGATACTCCGGAGTTTTTCACACAACTCGGCATTCAGTTCGCTCGGAATACGTCCGGCACGCCGGTCGTATTCCGAGCGAACTGAATGCCGAGTTGTGTGAAAAACTCCGG
>JABHWQ010000110.1 GCA_018657655.1 Chloroflexota bacterium
AGAACCGGAGATGGCAGCTATCTGAAAAACTTCCTTGCTGCTCGCGGGAACCGAGTCGAGAGCTGGTTCATAACTCATCCGCACAAAGATCATAGCGATTGCCTGTCGTGGATACTAGCGAATCAGGGCGAGTTGGTAATCGGTGAAATATACGCAGCGCTTCCTCCGTCGGCATGGATGGATCAGCATTATGACAGTAATGCAAAGTCAGCAGTTCAGGCGCTTAGCTCTGCGTTGTCAAATGCAGGTCGAAGCTATGTACAGCTCAATGCCGGTGATCTTTTTGACATAGATGAAATCCATGTAGAGGTGATCTACGCTGGAAACACCAATATAACAGCCAATCCTGTTAACAACTACAGTGTGGTCATGCGTTTCTCCGATTTGACCAAATCGGTTCTGTTTACAGGCGATCTCGGTATTGAAGGAGGGGATCACCTAGTGGCAACGGTTGATCCCGCAAGACTGAAAGCGGACTACGTTCAAATGGCTCATCATGGGCAAGTTTGCGCCAAGAAGAATTTCTATGCATTAGTAGAAGCAAAATATGCATTTTGGCCAGCCCCGCTCTGGTTGTGGGACAACGATTTTGGAAATGGATTTAATGTTGGTAGGTTAACAACCATTGAGACCCGACAGTGGATGGATGAGCTGGGTGTTGTGTTGAACTATGTTTCCGGACTGTCTGGTTTAAAAGAAATTAGGTGAGGAGATTGCCATTATTCAGCAAATCACATCGGAAGGGCGGGACCATTAGCCCTAGATGCATGGCAAACAATGCGATAGTGGTGGGACCAACATCACTTCAGCTTCTTCGTTTCCCGGAATTCATCCACCCGGCTTTCCCATAGCGTCTCCAGCAGCATGACCTTCTCGGGATATTGTGCTGCCAGATTTTCTGTTTCTGCACGGTCTTTAGCCAGATTGAACAGCTCCCATTTCCCTTTTGGGGTTTTTACCACCTTCCAGTCGCCTTGCCTTAGAGCATTATTGCCTTCGTGTGACCACCACAGTGACCGTTCATTCTCAATCTCAGGGTTAAAGAGCGATAAACCTGGAAATGGTACTTTGGGATTGGCGGCCTTTACGCCTGCAACATCGAGAATCGTCGGAAGCAGATCAATAACATGTCCGGGCGTTTGGCTAATCTCGCCCTTTTCAGTTGTCTTTTCAGGCCAATGGACAATAAAAGGAGTGCAGCTACCTCCCTCATGCGTCCAGGTCTTGTGTTTACGAAAGGGAGTATTGCAGGTAGTTGACCAACCAGGCCCTAAACAGAGATAGCTCTTGGCAGAACCAGGTGCAGCCGCAGGGTCATGACCATCACCACGTACCATCAGCTCAGCACTTGCCCCATTGTCTGACAAAAAGAGAATCAGTGTATCCTCAAAAGCATTCATGGCTTTAACCTGCTGAATGATACGAGACACTTCAATGTCGATACGTTCAATCATGGCCGCATGAATCGTCATCTTATCCTGCTGGAATTGTTTCTGCTTCTGCGTGAGCGTATCCCATGGAACCGGCCGGTTGACCTCTCCATCTCCAAGGACAGTGAGCTGTTTAGAGAAATCGTAAGGCGGACCTTGGTTGTATTCCACCTTAGAGAGCGATCCCTTGACCAATCCCATTTTCTGCAGACGTTGCCAGCGTTGATTGCGAATGACATTCCACCCGACTTTGTAACGGTCACCCACACGGGCAATATCCTCAGGCAACGCTTGCAAGGGAAAATGGGGGGCGGTAAAAGCAACAAATGAAAAGAACGGCCTGCTTGCATGATTTAACTTATGTTCCTTCAGAAAGTCTATCGCATGATCCGCCACCGCTGTCGTTGCATAAAAACCCTCTTTGGGTTTGTATTTGTTGTCATCCTTGAAGAGCGTCTTCGGGCTGAAGAAACGACATTGATCGCCAATATAGAATGAGCTGTCGAATCCGCTGCCTGTTGGTTTGCCATCAATATGCCACTTGCCGGAGTGATATGAGCGGTAACCGACCGGTTTTAGATAATCAGGCAGCAAACGAGCCCACGACGGGCGTCTACT
>JABHWQ010000109.1 GCA_018657655.1 Chloroflexota bacterium
ATCTTCGATTGCATCGATTCGCTTCAGCAGGTTATAATCACCCACCAGCAATACCGCTACCATCAGGGTGAGCAAAATCAGAAAATAATACATCTTCGACATCTTGACTGTCCTCCGGTTCAAGGAATCAATCTTCAGGTCTCTACATTGCGGTATTACTTGCTTTCATATTGATTGTTAGCTGGGCTGTACGAAATTAGCTATATCAGGCTCTAAAGAGACCGCTGTAGGTCATTCAGGCCATTGGCTATGGATGTTAGGTACTCCTTCTTCTCTATCCTGTCCTTCCAGTCCCGGGGTATGGCGTTCGCACCCAGGTAGGCCCCGCTGATAGAACCAGCGATACATGCTATCGAATCGGAGTCACCGTTAGTATTGGCTGCCCTGAGAACCACATTGCTGTAATCTTCAGGGGATCGCAAAAAGCAGTACAGGGCCAATGCCACGGCTTCCTCGCCAACCCATCCCTCCCCCAGGTACCGTAGAGCGTCCTCCTCCTCTTCCCAGTCCAGGCATTCCTGGACCTTTCCTATTGCCGCCTCCCATTCCTCGGATATACCGGAAGTGAACCCGAGCAACCCTTCTATCATATGTTCCGGATCCATTCCATCCAGAGCTGCTTTCACCAGGTATGCTGCGCCGATAGATGCCGCGATAGCTGTGGGATGGCCGTGAGTGCAAATCCCCGAGGCTTTTGCCACTTGCCGGAGCTTTTCGGGTTGATCCTGGTATAGAAAGCCGATTGGCGCTACCCGCATCGCGGACCCGCAGCCTTTGGAGTCCGAGTTCCCGCTATTGCGCCATCCTGTACCGGCTTCAAGATTTTCAACTCCCCTTAGGCATGTTGGGCCAGGGGCTCTGTTATTTTCTGGGGAATGGTACCATAGGATAAAGTACTTCCTGATTGATGCCATTACTGTATCGAGATCGTCTTTGCCGGACTCGATCAGCGCTTCAGCAACTGCCAGGGACATCTGTGTGTCATCGGTATATAAGGCTGGATCGGGGAGATCTTCGATGCCGTGCTCCCCGTATTGAGATTTGATTTGTTCAAGGCGGATAAACTCTGTAGGCCATCCAAGGGCGTCACCGATTGCCAGCCCGAAAATCACACCTTCGCACTTGTCCAGTGTAGTCATTGAGCCCTTACCGGTTATTGTTTCTGTACCTTATCCCTGTCGATGAACACATGATATCGTATAAGAATGACTGTCAGCGGATACACGATCCTTACAATCAAGATAGAGATAGAATGGATCTGGTCAAGAATGTTTAGCCATCGGGAGGAGGATTGGAACTGGCTCAGGCTTGTCAGTACAGATGGACTCTCATTTTCAGCCCATAGTGGCACAGAGTAAAGACTACCGACAGTACACCCCCGGGGGACGATCCCCCACCACCTGGGGGGGCAGTTTTAAGACAGTCAGAAACGAAGGCTGCAAAGTTGAATGCGAAAATTACGATCTGGTGGTGTGAAAGCAAGTTGCTTTGCAGGAGCGAATAGTACAGCTGTACTTACTTCTCTGTTATACTGCCCTACGGCAATTGGCGCATCAACCATTGATACTATCCAGTTCAACATAAACAGAGAAACTCCCGCAATACCTTCCCAGGATTCATCCGGTCCAGCGGCAACCATGAGTCCCACTGACAGAGCAGTGCATCCCAACTCTATGCCTCCCTGGGTAGTTTTACCGGCATAGAGTGTTCCTCCTCCTGGAACGAAAAAGGATATCGCCATGGCAGCGGCATAGCTTTTCCTAGGGAGTGGGGCATCCGGGTCAGCTTGATCCTCGGCATAACCAAAACCTAAGCTCACGAAGAGAAACAAAGTCATAATGAGTATAAGGGTATGCTTTCTCAATTCAGCCTCCATTCATTGTGATCATCAGCTGAGTCCTGCGAAACATGCTATATCCGGCTCAACTCGATTTTCTTCTTTTCCAACCCGGCCTTGAACGGGATGGTGACCAGCAACATCAAAGCAAGTGCATAATGAATGGGAATCACAGATATGGCAATTTTGCCACCGAACTGAGACAGTTTATCGGTTCCGACAGAATTGGCCATGATAAGGATAAATCCGATCATAAAACTGAACAGTGCGGTAACTATCAAGTAGGACCGAAGTAGGCTGAAAAAATGTATCCCCTTTTCTATCATATCCAGGTCCGTACCTTCTTTTCTGAAGGCCACCGCAAAACAGCCCACGATCTCCGCCGGACTGTAAGTGGCCATCAACATCAACAACGGCAGAACGATTATTAATAATACGCTGGCAGTGTCCAAAAAGTAGATTAGACTTCCACCCTCGTATGTCACCCAACAAATGACAGCAATAGCTGCCAGAACCACTATGAAATATGACCATTTCATGACTAGCCTCCTGTTGATTGTTCGGTTATTAGATTGTACTGTGAGTCTATTGTGTCCATGGCGCACCTGGGACATCCACGCTGAAATTCCAAACCGCAGCTTTCCAATGGCCGTCTGTCTTACGCCAGATGATGGTTGACTTACCCGGTACTTCCATCCTGCCATCCCGCCCCTCGAACACTATCTTGAAGGCTGAAATTACGTAGGCTAACTTACATTTAGTTGCCAACACTATGGTTTGTGATTCCCACAACATCTCTTTGAACGGTGATTCGAAAGTTTTTTCGATCATGGCACGTATCGTAGCCGTGCCAGTTATGGGGTGGTACATCCGCGCTCAGGCCACCGGCTCCC
>JABHWQ010000159.1 GCA_018657655.1 Chloroflexota bacterium
ACTACTTCCCTGTCAATTCCGCGCGGTACGATACCAAGGTTACGCCATATCTCTTGCCTTTTCTGTGGAGCCCTGGTTACGTAGCTCAATTCTTTTCTAGTGCTGCTGAAGTTATCCAGCGCAACTAGAGCCACGTCCTTACCGATTTCGTTTACTTCACGGCCTTCAGTCTCAACGTCAAGCATTTTGGCTACTGCCATCAACTTGGCTGTATCCTTTATCTTGTAATCAGGTGCATGTCCCTCACAAGCAGCAAGCAAAGTCAAAGCCATATCTCGCCCATGATCTGAATGCGCAGCTCCACCGGATGCGACATCGCGAGCATAATTCCTGGCAGCTACAGTAGCCCTGGTGGCACCGCAAAGGCCAACTTCAGTTTTACCGGTTAAGCGGCATGGACCCATAAAACAGCTTTTACAACAAGCTGCAGTACTACCGATTGGGCACGCTTTTGTTGCTGCAGCTCGATCGAATACGGTGTTAATTCCATCGGCAGCGGCTTTTTCAAGCAGTTCTATAGTTGTCGGGTCAATAGACTGTGCTGAAATGTCTATTTTCTTCTCGTCAGACATGGTTCCTCCCTACAGTGCTTAATTATAATTGGCCGAAACTGGACCATCTTATATGCTATCATACCTTGTTTCTACTGTAAAGAATTCAATGTCTTTTCTTTACAGTGTCTGCTATGGTATTGTATGCTAGATTTTAAGTTAAAGCGAGTAATTTGAATGCTATATCAGGCACCACGTGGCACCACAGATATTGTACCGCAAGATCAACCCTGCTGGCGATATATCAAGAACGCGATCGCTAATATTTGTATGATCTATGGTTACCAGCGTATCGATACTCCCGTTTTCGAAAACGCCGGGCTCTTTGTGCGGAGCATTGGTGAAGAGACAGACATAGTCGAAAAAGAGATGTATACTTTCGAGGACCGTGGTGGCGAAATGCTAACCCTGCGTCCTGAGGGGACAGCCTCGATATGCCGAGCCTACCTGGAACATGGGATGCACAACCTGACCCAACCGGTGAAACTCTACTATATCACGCAGATATTCCGCTACGAGAGACCCCAGGCAGGACGATTTCGCCAGCACTGGCAATTCGGCTTTGAGGCTATCGGTGATGCTGATCCTGCGCTCGATGCTGAAGTTATTGATATGGCCTGGTCGCTGTATTCCCAAATTGGTTTGCAGGATCTGGTTTTGAAGTTGAATAGTATAGGCTGCAAAAACTGTCGTCCTCAATATCTGGCGGTGTTAAAGGATTACTACGCAGAGAAAAGCGACCACCTTTGTACTGACTGCAAACGTAGGGCTGAGAGAAATACACTTCGTTTGTTGGACTGCAAAAACGAATCGTGCATACCCCTGGCGAAACAAGCACCGAAAAGCTTCGATCATCTCTGCGCGGAATGCGGAGAGCATTTCGAGCTACTCAAAAAGTACCTGACCATTCTCGGTTTAGGCTTCGATGTTGACCATCGATTGGTTCGAGGCCTCGATTACTACACCAAAACGGTATTTGAAATTCAGCCTCCTGGCGCTAGAGGGGCTCAGAGCACCATCGGAGGCGGTGGCCGATATGACGACCTTATCGAAGATATCGGTGGCAAGCGAACCCCTGCGGTTGGATTTGCCACTGGTTTCGAGCGTATAATCCTCAATCTCAAGCATCAGAATGTACCCCTCCCTGATTTTTCTACTCCCACTATTTTCGTCGCTTTTCTTGGGCAAGAAGCTAAAGACCAGGCGATGGAATATGTTGCCCGGATGCATCGAGAGGGGATGGGAGCGTTACTTGCTTCAGGAAACAGGAGTTTGAAGGCTCAGATGAGACAATCCAATGCTGTAGGCGCAAACCACACGATTATAATTGGCGAGGATGAGCTTAAGGACGGCGTGGTCATGATGCGCGATATGTCGGGAGGGGAACAGCAGCGATTGGCCTTTGATGAGGTCCTGAGTCTACTGAGGGGGTGAAAACATGTTCACGGTTGGCATCTTGACTATCAGTGATAAGGGATCAAAGGGCGAACGCGAGGACGAAAGCGGTTCGGTCATCAGGAAAATGATTACCGGATTAGATTTCGAGGTCACTCACTATGACGTGGTTCCTGATGAAAAAGGTGAGATATCCGGCAAAATGATCGAGTGGGCCGATACTGCCAAGATCGACCTGATACTGACTACCGGTGGTACAGGGCTCAGTCCACGCGATGTAACCCCCGAAGCGACCTTGTCAGTAATAGATAGACTTGCTCCTGGCTTCTCCGAGGCCATGCGTGCCGAAAGCATCCGAAAAACACCACGGGGCATGCTCAGCAGGGGAGTATCCGGCACTCTGGGGAAAACCCTGATCATCAATCTTCCCGGCAGCCCAAAAGCAGTTCGCGAGTGTCTCGCAGCTATCCTTCCTGCCCTGACTCACGGGATGGAAATGCTCAGTGGTAGAAGTTCCGAGTGTGCTGCCAAGGATATCTGATCATTATTGACGATCAAAACAGGGTATTGTTTGCCACGAAAAAACCGCTCTCTCCAAAGAGCGGTTTTTTAAAATTCAGCCTTATTTATAACGGCTATTAGCTTTTAGCACGCGCGGCGGCGAGCTTTCTGACTAACTGTGATTTACGGCGAGCGGTGTTGTTAGGATGCAATATCCTTTTCTGTGCAGTTCTATCGAGGACGCTTATCGCCTGCCTAACCGCTTCCCCGGCTACGTCCAAGTCACCAGCTTCAATGAGCTTTTCAGCTTTACCAACATAAGTCCTGTACTGACTCCGAAGCGACTTGTTATGAAGGTTTCTCTTTTGGTTTACCCGGATTCTTTCCTTTGCTGATCTACTATGTGCCAAGTAATTAGCCTCCTAAAGACGCTATATATGTTACATGAGCAATTAAGATTTGTCCAGTTTTTTGTTTTAGTTCGAGATTTATCAATGTGATTCCCTAGCCATGGACAAAAAGCAAAAGGTTAGAATGAAGGTACCGGTAGTGAGTGAAGCATCGGCGATGCTGAAAGTTGTCCAGTGAAAATCTCCCCATAATTGAACATCAACGAAGTCGGTAATCTCTCCAAATCTAACCCTGTCGATCAAATTGCCCATAGCTCCACCAAGCACTAATCCCAATCCAACTCGCATAAATCTGCCTGATGAAGGCAAATAAAAAAACATTCAGCCAGATTATCACGACGAAAACACTACCGCTATTACTGGAATAGGAGAATCGGAATCTTCCTTCCTCCGGAATTGATTCGCCTAAATACATATTTGCCCCTATCAGGGCTTCGGAAACCTGATCTGCGATCAATATAGCGGTTACTGTTAAGAACAGTATTAAATTGTGCTGTCAGTTGATCTTAAGAGTGTTTGCCATGTTTATTCCCAGCGAAACGAGCGGAGGCTCGGCCCCATCGACATGCAATATAATGATAGGCAGAACTCCACTGACTTTACTCACGTGGCCGTATAAGTAGAATCGGCAGATGCGACTCTCGAAGGACATGGTCCGCCACGCTGCCTGAAACTACACGCTTGAGGCCACTGCGTCCATGTGTCGCCAGGGCTATGAGATCAACCTTGTTCGCACTTGCATGATCTACTATAGCTGGGCCGGGCAATGGATCAAATATAGCAACATGTTCCACGCCCAGTCCCGCATCTTCCATATGCTGCGCTATCCTGGAAAGGTAGGCATTTGCTTCTTCTGATTCGGTCTCAATCTTCTCAACCGATACTTGTGACGACATTGTCAATGGATCACCAGTTGGAGTCACCGATGCTGTGATAGCGGATGTATCTGTGATCACTTGCAACAGAATGACCTTACTGTTAAATCGTTTGGCTTGTTCGGTGGCATAGGGAAGAATCTGCTCAGCCAGGTGAGATCCGTCTAGGCATACTAGTATATTTTTGAACATATCAACCTCCTGTCAAATATAGAACCGTTCAATATAAAAGACCTTCTATTCGGTAGAGTGTCAATATACTACATAACCGTCACCAACAAGTCAAGCCGCCGCAATGTTTCCGTGAAAAATAGGCAGTGCATAATAGAATATGGACATGACAAATACCGCGCTAATCGTGCTGTGTTGGGAATTATAGGGGCAAGGGATGGCGAACTCCCGAATTGCGCGGCAGCCAGTAAAACACCGTGAGACGATTGGAATTTGGATCAAGTATGTTGAAACAGATGGTCTGTTAAACTTTCTGGATAAATATCAGCAGGCCAAGAAAGGGGAAAGGAAACGGCGACAGGTGGCCCCGGCAGTGAAGAGGTTGGTTTTGGGTATCAGAGAGCGGGAGTACGATTGTTGCGGTCATAATATCCAGTATTCCCTGAATCTCGATCATGGCATTCATCTATCGGCGCCCAATATCTACGAGATTCTTGCCGAGAGGTATATCCTTCGTTCCAAGTGGAAGAAGAACAAAGCGAGGGGCAAAGTACCTAAAGCCACAAGACCCCGGGAGGTAATCCAGATGGACACCGTGGATTTTGGTGATCTTTATGCCTTTACAGCTATTGATATATTCACAAGAGGAGCCGATGTTTTCATGGCACCCAATCTGACTGCCAAGACTGGTTATCAGTTTCTGTCCCGAACCATGACAAGGCGATTTGATGGACATGTTGACCTGGTACAAACCGATGGTGGCCCGGAATTCGAAGCAGAGTTCAAGAAGAACGTACATCTTTATCTGCGATCGCTATCGGGTTTCCAGACCTTATCGGAAGAACGAACAATCTTACATTGAGAGCTTCAACCGGACACTGAGGAAAAAGTGTCTGCGATAGCGGAAATATGGATACCATGAATTATCTGAGTATATCGAGTTGGTAGAATCGTTCCTGATCAGGTATCATTCTCATCGACCCCATATGGGCCTTATGATGAGGCCACCTTTACTCAATTTCAAGGGAGGTTGACTGTCGGTTTTTTACGGAGAATCTAGCGGTAGCAAACTCTAGGGTCAGGAAGCTACCTTTTAACCGCAAAGGTCAGGGTATTTCCATCAACCTTGTGTTCTTCAACATAGGCACCATCAGGAGGTTTCCCTTCAACAAGCTCTCGCGCTAAGGTCTCCTGCTTGATGTAATCGGCGAATTTTGCCATCACCTGCGAGGTGGCCCCATCACCTTGATAGTATGTTTCGATATAATCAGCGATATCGTAACCAGCAGAGCGCCGCATATTCTGCAATCGATGGATAATCTCCCGAACCAAGCCTTCTTCCAAGAGTTCTGGGGATATCTCAGTACTCACTCCAACAACATATCCGCCTTCTTCAGCAACGGCATAATTGGTTTTGGGAATAGTCGAAACAAGAACTTCATCCGGTAAAAGACTGAACTCTCCAACTTGAAGATCGTTGCCCACTCCAACACTGGCAGCTACTTCCTGGGCATCTAATTCATTTAGGGCCGATTTTATCTTGCCAAGGTCTTTTCCATACTTGGGCCCAAGCAAAGTGAGGTTAGGTTTGATTTCATAATCCACCAGTTGCCCAGCATCCGTTGTGGCAATCATAGTTTTAACATTCAACTCGTCCAGCACTTGGTGTTGCAGTTCTTTGAGGCCGTCTATCTCAGAATTGTCTCTTACCTTGACTACTACCTTAGCCAATGGTTGGCGCACCTTAATTTGAGCTTTGCTGCGAGCGGAACGGCCCAATCCAGTAACCTTGATCACAGTCTTTGTATCATTGGATAAGCGTTCATCGATACTGGTTGGATCAGAAACGGGAAAATCTGCAAGATGCACACTCTGAGGAGCGCCCGGATAACTGGAACATACCAAATTCTGGTAGATTTCTTCCGCAACAAACGGAGTAATAGGAGCAAGAAGCTTGGACAGAGTAGTCAAGCATTCATAAAGTGTTGCGTAAGCTGAAAGCTTATCAGCATCGTTTTCGCTTCTCCAGAAACGACGGCGGCTTCTCCTGATATACCAGTTGGAAAGGTCATCCACGAAACCTTCGATTTTCCTTCCGGCACCGGTAACATCGTAGTTATCCAAAGCTTTGGTAACTGAATCGATAAGTTGATTCAACTCTGATAATATCCATCGATCCAGTTCGGGACGATTCTCCACTCCCTCGGCCTCTCGTGGATCATATTTATCGATATTGGCATAGGTAACGAAAAAGGAATATGTATTCCAGAGTGTTAAAAGGAATCGTCGAACGACTTCCAAAATGGAATCGGTCGAAAAGCGACGCACGTTGCCCGGTGGAGATGATGTAACCAAATACCAGCGTAACGCATCGGCCCCATATTGATTGATCACCTGCCAAGGCTCTACTACGTTACCCTTCGACTTGCTCATCTTTTCGCCTTCGGCATCGAGGATGTGGCCCAGGCAAATCACATTTTTAAAACACGGCTGATCGAAAAGGATCATCGAGAGAGCGGGCAGGCTATAGAACCACCCTCGGGTCTGGTCCACCGCTTCACAGATATAATCCGCCGGAAAGCGGCCATCGGAAAGAAGGGTGCTGTTTTCAAATGGATAATGCGATTGCGCAAAAGGCATAGCACCGGAATCGAACCAGCAGTCAATTACTTCCGGCACTCGATGCATAGTTTCGCCGCACTTACATGTGAAGGTAATATCATCCATGTAAGGGCGATGGAAATCCGGATCATCGGTGATGCCGATGACACCCGGTTTGCCCTTTAATTCCTCAAATCCACCGATACAGTCAAGCTCGCCGCACGCCTCACAACGCCATACTGGAAGTGGTGTTCCCCAATACCGTTCCCGCGAGAAGGCCCAATCGACATTATTCTGCAACCAATCGCCAAAACGTCCATGTTTGATATGCTCCGGATACCAGTTCAACTGCTCGTTGCCCTCGATAAGAGCTTCCTTTTTGGCAGTGGTTTTGATATACCAGGACGGCTTGGCATAGTAGAGCAAAGGCGTACTGCAACGCCAGCAGAAAGGATATGTGTGCTTGATGATCCCTTGATGGTGCAGGAGCCCGCGAGATTTCAAATCGTCCAGAATGAAAAGATCGGCATCTTTCACGAACTTCCCTTCCCATGGCTTGCCGGATAGCATCATATTGCCAGCTAAATCAACAGTATGAATGATGGGAAGACCTTCCGCCTGCCCGAGGTCATAGTCTTCCTGTCCATAAGCCGGAGCAGTGTGAACAATGCCGGTACCATCTTCCATGGAAACAAAATCAGCCAGGACCACGCGATTAAACGCGTGCAATTCGCCACCGCCAACCACAAATTCTGGTTTCGGTTCGAAAAGACGCTCGTACTCCACACCAGCCAAGTCTTCGCCGGAAAATTCGGCCAGAATTTCCCAACTATCGGTACCCAGTACCTGCTCCAAGAGCGCTTTGGCAAAGATGAGTTGTTCAGCATCCCCGTCAGGCGAAACTGCCTTCACCAGTACATATATCTCTTCGGGATTAACTGCCAGAGCTACATTGGCTGTGAGTGTCCACGGGGTAGTGGTCCAAGCTAACAGGAAAGTCGGTAAATCAGAATCAGGGTCAAAGCTCAACTGAGAGGTAATTCGAAAGCGAATAAATATCGAAGGGTCCGGCGTATCGTCTTTATACCCTAGAGCAACCTCATGTGAGCTTAGAGACGTCCCACAACGAGGGCAATGCGGAGTAACACGATATCCCTGATAAACGAAATCTCTATCCCAAAGTTGTTTGATTAACCCCCAGCAGGACTCGATATAGCTGTTATTGTACGTAATATAGGGATGCTCCAGATCAACCCAAAAGCCAATTCGTTCGGTTAACTTATTCCATTCACCGATGTTCTTGGAAACACTCTCACGGCATTTTTGATTGAATTTTCCTATGCCATAAGACTCAATTTCCGTCTTCGAGGAGAACCCCAGCTTTTGCTCAATCCCCAGTTCCACTGGCAATCCATGAGTATCCCATCCCGCGATGCGTGGTGTTTGATAACCTTTCATCGCTTTGTAGCGGGGAAAGACATCTTTGAATACACGGGAGAGCACATGATGAATACCCGGGGCAGCATTCACAGTAGGAGGACCTTCATAAAGAAGATACAGGGGTGCGTCCTGACGTTGGTCTACGCTTTTCTGAAAAATACGCTGATCCTGCCAGAACTTGAGGGTCTGTTCTTCGAGCGCGGGGAAATTCGGTTTACTGTCTATCGGGCGGAACATTAGAGCACTTTATTGCATTTAGTTTCATTTATTGAGCGAGATAACTACCTTGCGACGATCGCCAGTGCCAACACTTCCTGTAGATATCTCTCTGCTATCTCGCAGGGTTATATGCACTGCTCTCCGTTCCCAAGCCAGCATGGGTTCCAGCATGACGGAGCGGCCATTGGATTTCACCGTATCGGCTACCCTTAAAGCCATATTCTGGAGTTCATCCTGACGTCGTTTCCTGTAGCCTGCAACATCGACTATCACCCGTACACCACTTTGGTGCTTCCTGCTCGCTACAAAATTTACCATATACTGCAAAGCCGATAAACTTTGACCACGACGCCCAATCAGGATTCCCGGGTCGTCACCGTCAATATCCAGAGTTAAGGGGGATTCACTATCCTCTGGTTGCCTTACCTCAACAGTGGCAGATACCTGCATGAGAGATAATAGCTGTTCCACAACCTCTTTGGCAGTATTATCAGGTAAACCGGACTCTGTGTCCGAACCAACCCCTCTGGTACTGTCCAAAGTTCCCCGTTTACCGGTAGGTGTCAATGGAATAACTTTCACCAAAGCTTCTTCTCCACCCCACCCAAGGATACCGCGTTTCCCTTCCTGCAATACTTCTATTTCAACCTCGGAGCGATCTAGCCCCATTTCATTCAATGCAAGTTCAACGGCCTCTTCTACGGTTTTTGCGCTTACTTCTCGAGCTTCCATCTCCAATACCTTTACCTTTCTCGATATCTACATTACTTTTCTTAGCTGCGGATTTGATTTCTTTAGCGGTTTGATCTTCTGGGAGAGCCCCTCCACCAGCCGGTGCTGCAAAAAGACTCCTACGCTTAAACACGGTTTCTATCCCACCCCAATTACCCGTGATGAAACGTTGCACCACCATTCGGAATAGGTTCATTACGACAATATAAAGAGGCAACCCACTGGGGAAATTTAAAAAGATAAAACCGAACATCAATGGCATCATCCATTGCATCATCTGCTGCATCTGCTGCTGTTTGGGATCTGTAGAAGGGGAAGTAGACATCTTCTGGGAGATCCACATTGTACCCATTACCAGAAGCACCATTATGAAATTGGGTTCGGCCAGGTTAAGTCCCAGGAAATGCGCATTCGGTGGAACACCCCCCTGAACAAAAGACCATGAGTAAAGTGAATCCGATAACCCAAGAAGACGCTCGGGAGTTGTGGGTAAAGCCTTCATGATGGACTGATAAAGAGCAATCCAGATAGGCATTTGAATCAGCAAGGGCAGGGCGCAACCCACCGGATTGATACCGGATTCTTTGTAAAGCTTCATCGTCTCCTGCTGAAGCTTCTGTTTATCCTTGGCGTATTTCTTCTGTATTTCCTTCATCTTCGGCTGAAGCGTCTGCATCTGCTTCATAGACCGGGTTTGCTTTATCGTCAGAGGAAGAATGATAATGTTGACGATAATGGTGACAGCTACAATGGCCAAACCAAAGCTGCCTCCAAACGCGTTGGAGCAGGCAACCAGAAAGTTGACTACCGGTTCAAGAAGGACTACGTTCCAAAGTTCGATCAAATATTTTTTCCTTGTTACTTATCTAGTGAAAGCGGTGCCCATGTTTCCTTTTGTCCAGTTGTTGCATCCATAGCGTACAGATTGTTATCACGATCAAGAAGATAGACGATATTCCCCTCAACCCAAGGATCGGCTAGAATATCATGCTCCAAAAGGAGAGGTCCCCATTTTTCCATACCGCTTTCAGGATCCAACCCATAGACTCTGTCATCTTTCGATCCCACCACTAGCACTCCCTCAACAATGACCGGAGCAGACCTGATTTGTTCACCGCTGGTGGTCACTTTCACCCATCTACCGTTCCCTGTCTCGGCATCAATTGCGTGAATGCTGCCATCCAAGGAGGAAACGTAGACGGTTCCATCGCTCCAAACCGCTGTATTCCAGAACCAATCATTTGCCTTATAGGCTTCGTCCCAAATCGATTCGCCGGTAGCGGCATCCAGCGCATAGAATTTTTTATCGAATGTGCCGATATAGAGAACTCCATCTTCGATCAGTGGGGTTGAGTTAACGGGCACACCGAAATTCCTGGGCTCATCCCAGGCAAGCTCTCCCGTTTGAAGATCAACAGCATACAATTTGTGATCGAGACTGCCGAAATAGACGATGTTATTAACGACAACAGGATTTGACCAGATTTCACCCCCTACATCGAAGGGTTCATCCCATATCTGTTTATAGCCATCAGCGATATCAAAGGCATAGACCTTATCTCCTGATGCCACTATAAGAACATTTTCAGAAACAGCAGGGCCACCAACGATGGGACCATCGGTGATTTCCTTCCATTTTGTCGCTCCCGTGACTGCATCCAGGGCATAAATATCACCATCATATGAACCAATGTAAACTACGCCATCAGCAACTTTGGGAGTGCCATAAAGGACCAAGTCCGGCGCAGACGATCCTGTACAGCCAAACAACGAACCCCCGCTTGACTTCTCCTCAGGGATAAATGTCCACTTCGGAGGATCAAGAGGATCAAGAGGATCAAGAGCTGATAACTCACCCTCTCTGGACCATACAAAAAGGATGTCTTTGTATTCATCATCTTCGTCTGGAACAGAGGCTATCGTGGGGCCAGCCCAACCACCAGGATCGAACCCACCACCAGGAACACATCCTGTGAGGAGCAAACCACAGAGGAGGATTGCAAGTGAGAACTTGACTATCAGATTATATCGAAAACCTAGCATCTATTCTTATTCTGGAACAGCACACATTGTGCTGACTAGTTCAAATTTATTTAGGGTACCGGATCGAACCCACCTTTGGCAAATGGATGGCAACGCATGATCCGCCAGCTTGTCAGCCATCCGCCTTTCAAAAACCCATGCTTACTTATTGCTTCATATCCATACTGGGAGCAAGTAGGCTGATAGCGGCAGGATGACGGGGTCAAGGGGGATATGGCTTTCTGATAAAACCAGATTAGCCCCAAAGCAAGTGTCTTCATCTACCCACTTCCCAGCAACCTGGCCCGCTTCATCAGTCTTATAAACGCGGGCTCCACATCCCGATAACTAGCTCCGACAACCCCTTTGCGAGTAATAACCACTACATCCCACCCCGGCACCATTGAATTCAACCTCACCGCTTCCCGAAGGAGTCGTTTTGCCCTGTTTCGTACAACTGCATTGCCAATTTTCTTACTGGCAACAATGCCGAACCGACTAACTTCCAAGCCGTTAGGCATCGCCTTAACGACCATCAAATCATCCGCCCAGAATTTGCCCTCTTTAAACACTACGGCAAACTGCGAACCCTTGGTTAGCCGTTCCTCCTTCCCCATCCCCACCGTAAACGTCCTTTATCAGTTACACAGTCAAACGGTGGCGTCCTTTGAGGCGCCTTCGAGCCAGCACGGTCCGTCCTCCCCGAGTACTCATCCGAGCTATAAAGCCATGTTTGCGTTTTCTAGGTATTCTTTTTGGTTGAAAAGTTCTCTTCGGCATTTCTATAATCCCTTGGACACGTAGGGTATTATACCCTCATATCGTTTATCTGGCAAGGAGCTAGCAAGCTGGTTCAAGGACCACTATCTTCGGCGCTTCAGGCAGGTCTGCATTCTTGAATTCCTGCTCACTGACACCGGATATCTCTACATCTGATTTACCCTGAATGAATTCATCAACTTTTGCAATGGGAAAACCGCACTTACTATTACTCACATGCATAGGTATTATGACTTTTGGCATTATTTGATTGCACACTAGTGATGCTTCCTGCGCATCTATGGTAAAGAAACCGCCAACTGGTATCAGCAAAACATTCACCTGACCTATCTCGGCAACCTGCTGGTTCGAGAGTACATGGCCCAAGTCTCCGAGATGGCAAACCCTAACTCCATCAACTGCAAAGCAAAACATGGTGTTGTCACCCCGTTCTTTACCACTCGATTGGTCATGGTAGCTGGCAATACCGTTGAACTCGATTCCCTTAGCCGTCGAGCTACCTGCACGGGCAATCTCCTGCGGATTCCCTCCGACCTTTCCACCAACATGATCGCCATGTTGGTGGCTAACTAGCACAACATCGGCCGATTCACTGATAGGTGCATAATTCAAGCCATCGTATTTTCCGTATGGATCAGTGATTATCTTCGTGCCATCTTCAGCTGTGATGAGAAAAGACGCATGTCCCAACCATTTGATCTTCATTCCTCAATCTCCTTAAGATTATCCAGCTTCACTGTACTCAGTATCTTCAGGTTCGTCTGCCTGCGTTTGGGTACCATTTCCTTCCGTTTCAACCTGTAACTCAGGAGGGATTGCGCTTTCGGCAGGTTTATCAAGCAATGCA
>JABHWQ010000108.1 GCA_018657655.1 Chloroflexota bacterium
AATCCGGCGAGTCCTATGAAAGCGTTGCATCTGATGCGCAGGCATCTCTGGGATTGACGGATAGTGGTGGTTCCGGTGGAGGGGGCGAGGAGTAGCTGCATGCCGATCTATGAGTATCGCTGCGAGAATTGCGAAAGCAAAACAAGCGTTTTTGTGAGGACTGTGTCTTCTCCTGTTGATGCAGCCTGTTCTTCGTGCGGCAGCAAGGAAATGACTCGTCTTATAACCAGTTTTGGTATTTCCAAAACTGTCAGTGATGTCCACGAAGCCTTCAGCAATCCGAATAGCTCGGATTATTATAGTGATCCGCGCAATATCGGTAGATGGACGGAAGAGAAATTTGCCAATATGGGTATGGAAATTCCGTCCAGTGTTCGCAACATGATTGATAGTGCCCGGGATGGCGAGATGCCAGGCGCTGCCAAAGACCTTCAGCCAAACGTTAATGAAATATAGGCTCTACTTTAGAATGTTGCGTCTCATGGATGCCAATCTCGATCGTCTCAGCGAAGGACTGCGTGTCCTCGAAGATGTCGCCCGTTTTGTTCTCGACGATATTCATACAACCGAGAAATTGAAGCGTATGCGGCATGAATTGACCGCGACCGATCCTGTCTTCCAGAACAGATTATTGTCCGCACGGGATTCGGGAGGTGATGTGGGACGTGAGGGGGGCGGAATCACCGGAACTCCCAGGAATCATATTATCGATCTGGTTGCAGCCAATGCCAAACGAGCACAAGAATCTCTGCGTGTTTTAGAGGAGTTTGCCAAATTACCCGAAATGCCTGCTGAAGTTGCGGAACGCAACTTTGAACATGCCAGGTTCACTCTCTATGAGATCGAAAAATTGCTTACATTTCGGCTGGCACGTCACGAACAAAGAGAAAAGGTCGCCGGTCTTTATGTAATTATTGATAGTCAAACGCTGGTGGGAAGAGATGAAATCGAGATAACTCGGCAGGTTATTCAGGGGGGAGCCAGCGTTGTACAGCTTCGGGACAAGCATAGGGACAAACGCGATTTGATTGCAGTAGCCGATGAACTAAAGAAGATTTGCGCCGGGGCGGGCGTGCCTTTCCTGATAAACGATCATGTGGATGTGGCGGTGGCTATTGATGCTGATGGAGTTCACGTCGGGCAAAATGATCTTCCCGTATCCTTAGCGCGCGAGATGCTGGCTTTGGATAAGATCATCGGTTGTTCAGCCCGTACTGTGGATTTAGCTCTCCGGGCTGAGCAAGATGGAGCCGACTATATAGGGGTGGGTGCCATGTATTTCTCGTCCACCAAGACCGATGCTGAAGTTGTTGGCCCGGGCGGACTCAGTGAAATAAAGAATGCGGTCTCAGTGCCTATTGTGGCAATTGGGGGAATTAGTGAGGAGAACATCAGTCAGGTAATCGAAGCGGGAGCTGATTCCGTCGCTGTGATAGGTGCTGTACTGAATAGCGGAGATATAATGGAAGCAACCAATAAAATGGCGGCGAAAGTTGCCGAAAGGGGTGGCAAATGACAGAGTTAAACACTGATCTGGTGAGAATCGGGGAGATAATCAGGGCCAACTTTACTGCCAAGAATGAGGCTCGGGACAAAGCTATCAAGTCATCCCGGGAAGCAATATACAAGTGTTCTACTTCGATAAGGGCAGCGCATCGAGGGGAGTATGAACTGGCGAGTTCTTTAGCTGCTGCGGCCAAAGCCATTCTGGATGAGGTGGATGAAGCCATTGCCCAAAATGACGATCTTCGTTACACGGGATTCGTTCTTGATTCTCAGAAGGAATATGCGGAAGCTCGTATAACGCTGGCCCTGGTCTCCGGTGAATCCATTCCGGGTCCGGACGAGCTTGGTGTTAGATATTCGGCTTATTTGAATGGACTGGGAGAAGCAGCGGGGGAACTGCGACGGCATATTCTTGATGTGATGAGACGTGGTGAAGTACAGCAATGCGAAGATATTCTGGAGATGATGGACGATATCTACAGTTTGCTGGTAACTATTGATTATCCTGATGCGGTTACCGGCGGTTTGCGCAGGACAACCGATATGGTCAGGGGTGTCCTGGAAAGAAGCAGGGGCGATTTGACTGTAGCGCTGAGGCAAAGAGAACTGGAGACAAAGCTGGAAGCGTTTAATAAAAATATGGAAGGAACGCGATAACTACTGTGGTCAACAGAGCTTTCGAATGGAGCATTGCGGGGCTCATTGCTCTGGTAATTGCGTGGATAGTGCTGGGGATAGTGTTCCATATCTTGCCATCTGTAGTAGTTATTCTGGTAGGAATTGTTGTTGAGATTGTGTTGGGTGGGCTGTTGTTGCGTATCTGGGGCAAAGGAAATTAGAGAGAACGGAAAAGAGGTAAATGGATAGTTGGCGGCCGGCATTCGCTGAAATTTGGATATATGCTGGGCTTGATCTGTAAAAAGATCAAGCCTTTTTGATTGTTGAGTATAAAAAAGATGAATTGGTAGCTCTGTGATACTAGGCATTTATGCCTAGTATACCGCATGGGGCCTAGGTCTTTTGTTCGGTTGGTCAATACGCTGGCCTGCCGATGCGACCCGATCAGTTCTGATGCTAGCATGGATTCAGTGGGGGCAATTATAGTTGCCCCCATTTTATGGTCGTCGGGGCATGTCCCTGGCGGGAATTCCATCTAAGGAGGTTTGGTAGTGGATTTAATCTATTATGCCCTGATAGCGGGACTCATAGGGTTGGTTTTCGCTGTCTTCCTGGTCACAAAATTGATGAAGAAGGACAGGGGCAATCAAGAAGTTCGAGAGATTTCAGAGCTCATCGAAAAGGGTGCTATGGCTTTCCTGGTGCGCGAGTACAAGACACTTGCTGCGTTCGTAGTGATAGTGGCCATAATACTGGGAGTTCTGATTGAGCCCAAAGGTCTTGTGGCAGTTGCCTATCTAATAGGTACATGCTGTTCCGTACTTGCCGGATTCATTGGAATGAAGATTGGAACCAAGTCCAATTGCCGTACCGTTGCCGGTGTTCAGAAAAGCCTGAATGAGGGCCTGAGAGTTGCTTTCAGTAGCGGTGCCGTAATGGGACTGGCGGTTGTTTCTCTAGCCATAATAGGTCTCAGCGTCATATATGTCATCTGGGGTGACCACAAAACCGACGGTGTTTCCGATATCACAAGTATCTTGGTCGGATTTGGTTTTGGTGCCTCCTCTATAGCCCTGTTTGCCAGGGTTGGTGGTGGTATCTACACCAAAGCCGCTGACGTTGGTTCCGACCTGGTCGGTAAGGTAGAGGCTGGAATTCCTGAGGATGACCCGAGGAATCCTGGTGTGATTGCTGACAATGTTGGTGATAATGTTGGTGATATTGCTGGAATGGGAGCCGACCTGTTTGAATCATACGCAGGCGCTATCATTGCCACTATGACAGTTGCTATAGGGGCAGGTATTGCCTTTGACGGCAAGCTGGCTATGCTGCCGTTCATCATCGCTGCAGTCGGCATTCTTTGTTCCATCGCCGGGACGTTCTTCGTTCGGGTTGGTGAACAACTCAAGATCGAAGCCCTTCTGGCAGCACTGCGACGCGGTGTATACGCGGCATCTATATTCGTTGCCGGTTTCTCTCTCTTAGCGATGCATTTGATGGGTATCGATGATGAGCTCAAAAAAGTTGTTGTTGCTGCGCCAGATTTTATTGATGTTTCCATGTGGGATATCTGGTTTTCAGTCATCGCCGGCTTGGTTGCCGGTGTTCTGATTGGTGTTAGTATTGAATACTACACTGCTGATATTTATAAACCCACGCAGAGAGTTGCCGAAGCCTCTGAAACCGGAACAGGAACACTTATAATCAAGGGTTTCTCTACCGGGCTGATGAGCACAGTGATTCCGGTAATCCTGGTTGTAGCTGCTGTTCTGGTAGCTTACGAACTGGCCGGATTATACGGTGTGGCTATTACCGCGGTTGGAATGCTTTCCACGCTAGGTATCACGTTGGCTACTGACGCTTACGGTCCTGTTGCTGACAATGCCGGTGGTATTGCTGAGCAGGCTGGTCTTCCCCCTGAGATCAGGGAAAAGACAGATGCTCTTGATTCACTGGGTAACACCACTGCCGCTACCGGTAAGGGATTTGCCATTGGATCAGCTGCATTGACGGCTCTTGGCCTGACGGCTGCTTTTGGTCAGGACATACAGAATGAGATGGCGGCCGAAGGAGTTAACGAGACTTTCAGCATGAGCCTTATGGATCCACAGGTTGTGATGGGTGTGTTGATTGGTGGCATGATGGTGTGTCTGTTCAGCGCTTTAACCATGGACGCGGTTGGTAAAGCCGCTATGGGTGTGGTTAACGAGGTTCGTCGCCAGTGGCGTGAGATACCGGGTCTGCTCGAAGGCAAACCAGGAGTCAAACCAGACTACAACACGTGCGTTGACATGAGTACCAAAGCAGCTCTTAAATCGATGATGCTGCCAGGTATTTTGGCTGTGCTCGTACCCGTCATTGTGGGTATTGTTCCATTCCTTGGCCCTGAGGCGCTGGGCGGACTGTTGATTGGCGCTATCGGTACTGGTTTCCTGTTAGCGGTCACAATGGCCAATGCCGGCGGTTCTTGGGACAATGCCAAGAAGTATATTGAGCAGGGACACCTTGGTGGAAAAGGTTCGGATGCTCATAAAGCAGCGGTCAACGGCGATACTGTTGGTGATCCGTTTAAGGACACCTCCGGACCATCGCTTAATATCTTGATCAAGCTTATGAGCATGATCTCCCTGCTGTTCGTACCGGTATTCGTCGATTTCATGTAGAATCGAAAAAGATTAAGACTTTGTACAAAAATGAGGGACGACTTTTAAGTCGTCCCTCATTTGTTTTGCCCACTTGCATCAAATGCATAACCCTCGATAGTGTAGTGGCTCCTCATAGGTCACCTTTCAATCCTAAGTGGTTGATTTTGAAAGGTTGAACAACGCTTGACAAATAAAAATGAGTGTGGTAAAAAGTAATTAGCACTCTCCAAGCGAGAGTGCTAATTGATGCAAGAGACCAAAAATAAAAAACGGAGGTTGGTTATGGCTCTAAAAGTAATCCCACTGGCCGATCGGGTCGTCGTGAAACCGATTACCCGGGAGGAAGTGACCAAGGGTG